>JAGHBX010000297.1 GCA_021160785.1 Planctomycetota bacterium
GCAAGGCGATAGCGTTCTTCGATGACGGAAAGAATGTTCAGATCCACGATCCGGCGGACCCGGAGTATTTCAATTTCTATACGATGGGCATGACGGTGAGTTGCTGGATCAAGACGGATGTCGCCAACGGCGGCGCGACGATGGTTTCAAAGCAACGGCCCAACGCATTCGACGGGTGGGTCCTGCAGAACCCGGATAATCCGCAGTTTACGATTCAGCGTATGACCGACGAGACGGTGGCGGGTTCCGATTCCCTGACAGACGGCCAGTGGCACATGGTGACCGGTCGCTTTGACGGCACGTCGATCCGGCTGTACGTGGATGCGACATTAGTGGATGTTTCCGAAGATAACGTGGAGACTTTGCTCGTTCCGGGCGACGCGCTGGTCATCGGGGCGAATAATCCCGACGGCGGCGGTTCGTTCGACGGCATGATCGATGATGTTCGGATATGGAACTATGCGATCGACCCGATCGAGATTGCTCAGTTGTACACAACATTGACGGGCGAGTCGGCCTGTACGGAGGTTCCGCCGTACGATCTGGACGGCAACTGTGTTGTCGATCTTAACGATATCGCGCTCTTTGTCGGGCAGTGGCCGGTATCGAACTGGGTGCATCCCGATTAGGACCGGACCGTTTCGACGCATCGGAGATTTGTATTTGACAGAACGGATGATTATGAAAGTGGCAAGTGCGATCGTACTTGTGGTGTGCTGTATAGCCGCCAGTGCGCAGGGCGAGTTGTTTAGCCCGACGATTACGAATCCGAGCTTTGAAGACGATGTCCTCACGCCGGGGGACAAGACCCAGGAGATTTCGGATTGGTGGAATCGCACGGCGTACTGCTGGGCGGCGGAAGAAGGCAATGCGGATTTCCCCGAAACGTCTTATGGCGCCAACTGGGCGGAGTTCGGAAATCTAAGCTGGGTCTATCAGCAGATCGGTACGTGGGAGGCGGGCAGACAGTTGCACGTAAGCTTGCTGATCGGCAGCATCAGCGATACGGATTTCCCCGGATTGCATGCGAGTCTTTGGGCAGGCGGCGATGCAGGTGCTGCAACGGACGGTTCCGCCAATGTTCCGACAACGCTGGAATCGGCGGTGGGCGCGACACAGATTGCGATCTCGGATTTGATCAAACCGACGGCGCTGCACTCGGATGTGATGGGCGATAACAACTTCCTGGGTACGGGTCAGGCGTCGGAGGAGAGCGTGATTCTGTCGACGGGATCGGATCGTACACCGGGCGAACCGCTGTGGTTGCTGCTTCAATCGGCAGGTCGATCCCGGGTGCTCATCGACAATATCCGCGTGATCTATTTGAGCGGCGATCCGATGGTGATCAATCTGGCGCCGGGCGATTATGCCGAAGGAGTTGACCCTAACGTCACGATGCGATGGGATGTAATCAATGCTGCAAGCCCGCAGTTCGACATCAGCATCGGGACGACGACCGCCTGCGATGATGTGTTAGCGAGCAATACCGGCAGCGCTATGGAGTATATCCCACCGGCGGGCATTCTTAATTACGGGACGACCTATTTCTGGCGGGTGGACATAACGGACGAAGGCAATCCGTACCCGGGGCCGGTGTGGCGTTTCACGACGGGCGGCAAGGCCGACAGTCCCGTGCCTCAAGACGGCGGGACGGCGGACCGGTCCGTGGGCATGCTGAGTTGGGCGGACGATGCGTTAGCGGCTTCCTATGATGTTTATTTCGGTCAGCCCGGAGATTTACACCTTGTCGACAATTATACGACGACGAACGTTTCCTTTGCGGACCTGGCGCAGACGTTGAGCCAGGGCGTTCTCGTTGCCGGGGACTATCAATGGCGGGTCGATACCCGAGATGCCGGCGGTGGACTGATGGCTGCCGGCGACGTCTGGGACGTTACAATACCGCCGTATGAAATTGCCGAGAGTCTGATCCTCGAGGATTTTGCTTCATATAACGACAGCCCTGACCTGCTCGGCCGCTGGGTCGTGTCAGGCTCCGGTTCAATTGGGCTTGATGATATCTACGGCTCGATGGCGATGCAGTACGACAATGCATCTGAGGGTTCGTCAGTCGAAGCGGCTTTTGAGCCGGCGGCATTGGCGGGCTGGACTTATATCGGCATGAAGTCCCTGTCGATTTCTTTCAAAGGTGATCCCGGCAACGCGCCACAACCGCTTTATGTGGTTATCTCCGACGGGGAAAACTCTTTCCAGGTTACCCACGAAGACATTGACGCCGTGAGAAACAATCAATGGCGGCAGTGGGATATTTCCCTGGCTGACTTTGTCGGGCTGGGATTGGATCCGACAAAAGCTGTCGGGCTTGCAATAGGCGTCGGAGGTTCCGGTACTGGCAGCGGCGCGATATTCATCGACGATATTGTACTCTATCCGACAAGGTGCCTGGATGAGCACAGGTCCCCTGCCGATGTAAATGCCGATTGCGTTGTCGATGGCGCCGACCTGGTGCTCTTCGCAGCCGACTGGCTCGAGAGCGACTATCCTGTCTCGGCTGCGGAACCTTCAAACGACGATCTTGTCGCCGCTTATGATTTCGAGGAAGAAACAGGAACAACCGCCCTGGATTCATCGGGCAACGATTTTAACGCGACTATCGACCCGAATCAGGTTACAGATTACAGGAACGATCAGGGTCGCCGCGGCGGGCGATGTCTGAAGATTAGTCGTGATTTGCAGGTCCTGCTGCCGCAGGATGCCTTTGCCGACATCAGCGATGAAATGACCGTTTCAGTATGGACACGTTCCGATCCCGCCGGCGCTGCTTTGCTCCAACAGGCTCAATACTCCGGCGGCCCGGTTCCCGGCGCCAACGCCCTGTTTGAATGGGATCATGTTTCATGGGATGTTACCGGTAATGCGGTGCAGGATGACGTGTGGAACCACTGGGCGGCGGTGAAGGACGCTGCCGGACAGTCGAAGATATATCACAACGGCGTTCTGGTCGCCCGCAATCAAAATGCAACCGCGGCGCTTGCCGGAATCCAGGCCGGTCAGACTACGATAAAACTGGATTCGGCAGGGGGCGATGTTTATATAGATGAACTTAAGATATATCGAGAGGCGCTTTTGCATGAGCAAATAGTCTATCTGGCGTCCGTGCCCGGCGGGGCAATCGTGCAACCTCTAAATCCGCTGCTGACCAGTGTGGACATCAATACCAGCGGAAAAATCAATTTGACAGATTTGGCGATTTGCGCCAGGGACTGGCTGGCAATCCAATCCTGGCCTGAGTAGACTGCGGAGATATCAATGAATCGACGAGAGTTTTTGAAGAGTTGTTTTGGCGCAAGCACGGCGGTAACTTTTTTTGGCTCCTCTGCCGGCGCCGCAGGCTTGTTGTTCGGCAATAAGACAACGACCTTGCGCATTGGCGCCAAACGCTTCAATGTTCTATTTGTGCTCGTCGATCAGTGGCGATTCTGTGCGATGAGTCACGGCGCCCACCATGATCGTCTCGTTCAGACGCCGAACCTTGACAAACTCGCAAAGCAGGGTGCTCACTGGTCGCGATGTTACGCGACGCATCCGGTCTGCACACCGAACCGCTCGACAATCATTACCGGCAGATGGCCATGGCAGACGGGCATGAACGCCAACAATCTGATGCTGCCGCCGAGTGAACGATGCATTGCGCATGAGTTCACCGATGCCGGCTACAATTGCCATTACGTCGGCAAGTGGCACATGAACGGGGACGGAAAGTTTAACGGTGCAGGGTATGTCCCGCCGGGCTGGCGGCGTCGCGGCTTCACAAAGTTCGAAGGGTTTAATCGCGGCCATAATTACTGGTACTCTAATTCATTTATGATGACCGACGACGGTACTGAGATGAGTACGCTTGGGCTTTATCCGGGCAACACGTATGAGCCGACGTTCCAGACCGACATTGCAATTGACTTCATGAAGCAAAACCGCAACAACCCATTTTTCTGTTTTGTTTCGTGGGGACCGCCGCACACACCTTATGGAGAACACCCGGATACGTATACCTACAAAGCGTCCGATGTGGTCGTGCGTCCTAACGTGCCTGCCGGTTTGGTGGGCACTGCCCAGGGCAGCCTGAAGGATTACTTCGCCCACTGCACGACGATGGACCATGAATTTGGTCGCCTGATGAAGGCCCTTGAAGACGAAGGATTGGCGGATAATACACTCGTGGTTTTCACCGCCGACCACGGCGACATGCACCGCAGCCACGGGCTGACCTACAAAGGCAAGCCGGAAGAGGAGTCGTGGCATATTCCGCTGATCATGCGCCTTGGCGACAGGATCAAAGGCGGACAGATCGTCAGCAACCTGATAAGCTCGGCGGACCTGATGCCCACCATACTCTCCATCTGCGGCCTTGACGTACCGAAAACCTGCACTGGCAAGGACAAATCCGCCGCGATGGGCCCGCAGGGAATGCCGGACGAATCCATCTACGGGGGAGTGTCGGATAACTGGAGGGCCGTCGTCAAGGGCGATTATAAGCTTGTTACGGGGGTAGCCGGCAGTTTGGAAGTTCCCACGAAGTTGTATAACCTTGCCGATGACCCGTATGAACTGGAAAATCTCGTCAACCTGCCCGAACACGCCGCCATCCAGACGGACCTCCTCGCCGAGATGGGGATATGGAAGACCCGCACCAGTGATTCATTCCCCCAGAAACCCTGGTATGCAGAAAAGTGGTATGAAGGCTGATGGGACATCCGGTCATGGTCAAGGATCACCGGTCGCTCTTATGTGGTTGAGTTGGGTCTGCTGGTTCTGTCTGCTCTGTCGATTGCGGTTACTCCGAGTACTGCTGAGAGCCAGCCGGCCTTTTTCTTTATTCTGCCGACGTAGAACTCCATGGGCGACCTCTTGCCGTCGCGGAACTGAATCTTGATCGTTGCGGTGTTGAAGAAGAACCACTCGAATATGTCCACCGTCGCCTCCACCCGGGCGTCATACTGCATCCTCTGGAACGTCTCGCCGTCTTCGCCGATCTTGAACTGGACGATCATCTGGTTGGGCTCAAGGGCGACATAGTAGAACAGGCCCTTGATATAGGACATCGCTATGGACGCCAGGTAGGCAAGTCCGAATCCTATGTACAGCGCCGGGCTTGCGGTAATGGAGATCAACCTGGCAACCTCGACTATATCGCCAAGGACACCGCCGAAAACCGCCAGCGCCACAAAGAGCACCACCCCGACGAAGATAGCAACAGCAACCGCCAGCCCGATATTGTTGTCTTCGATTATGTGGCATAAAAACCACACGCAGAACCATGCCGCTCCGACGGGCTTGCCCCATTCCGGGTACAGCCATACGACAAAGGCCGCCATGAATGCACAGACAACCGTCGGAACGTGCAGAATCTTCTTGGACCAGTTGAAAATCACGAGCCAGTCGTGAATGTCATCATCGTTGGCAAGCCTCTGCTCCATTTCCCATCGCGTCGTCGCCCTCCGCATCAGCGCGACAAACGACAGGATGGCAAAGCCCATAATCCCGGATGCAAAGTAAAGGGCGATCGCCTGCGAATTGTCGTATGAAAAATCAGGCGACTGCCTCATCGTGGCGATAGCGTTCCACGTCCAGAATCCGGTCATAAGGAGTATGGCAAAACACAACCAGTAGGCGAGATGCTTGGGGTTGGACTTCTTCTTGAACATCCTGCGAACTATCGGGAATACCACAAAGAATGTGATCACTCCCGCGGTGAAGTAGATCGCAATCATATCCCGGGAAGTCCATGAGAAATCCGGATTCTCCTGCAGTTTACGCACTCCCTCGATCGTCAGCAGCGTCAATGCCGCCGCCAGCGCGACGGCGATGATCACCAATATCACGACGACAAACCATCGCTTCTTTTCCCTGCCTTCGGGAGGCTGCGGCACAGCGGCGGCGGTGGCGGAATCATGAGGTGCATTTTCCTGAATCGGCGTTTCAGTCATAATTACCCCTTTCCTTTCCTGCTGTTCCTTGCATATGCATTCAGCCAACGGAAAGGATTATCCCATTATGCCGGCAAGATGCCGGCGATACATAGTGCCCTAAGGGGCCTTGGCCTTTTTCAATTCGGCTAATGTTTTCTTTGCCTTGTCGGCGACGGCCTTGTTTTTGCTTTTGGCAAGCTGGGCGGCGATTGGTGCGATTTCGGCGGGATGTTTCTTACGCATATCCCATATCAGGTTCGCCGCAGACATCTGGGCCTCAGCGCCGAGTGCGGGATCATCAATATACTTTTTCAGCATGTCCAGCGATTCGAGACTCTTTGCCTGCTGTAGTGCGCTTACGATGAGCTTCTTTTCATTGTTTCGCTGTGTGAGCCCCAGGGCGGTTTTGAGCATTTTGACTCGCTCGGCAGCCGACAGGTCGGCGGAATCCAGACCTGCTATACGGATGTATCCCCTCAGGGCTATTATTCGGTCAACCGTTTCAGGAGCAGTTTTGGCCTGGGTGAGGATATCTTCGGCGGCGGACTTGTTCGGCCATTTCGCTAATGCACGCAGGGCCCGTATATAGAGTTTCTTGTTTCGCGACGTCAGGGCATTTCTTTCCAGTTCCAGGGCTATCGAATCGCCTGTCACCGCGCCTAAGTCGAGAATGGCATACTTTAGTGTCTCTGTGGCTGCTTTGTAATGGTCGGCAATCGCCTGGAAACACTTACCCCTATCCTGCGACCGGGAGAAAATCTCTTTGATCGCTCCCTCTGCAAAGACAAGGTCCTTTGCATCCCTGATTTCGATAGCGGCATTCATTATGGAGTCCATGTCGTCGGCGTCGGCAAGTGCGGCAAGACCTGCCCAGACATCTTTCCTCACATCGGCATCTCTGTCTTTTAGCAGTTTCAGCAAGTCGCCGACCGCCTCCGTAGAGCCGTGAGCGATACATGCCCTGATCGCCGCCTGCCTGAGATTGCGGTATCCAAGCGACTCGACCAGCACAGCATCGATACCGTCGCCCTTCATCCCGGCGATAGCTTTCGTAACGGCGGCTTCGGATTCGGGTGAATCCGCCGCATAGAGAAGGAGTTTTACGACACCGGCATCGCCGAGCTTGCCGGCGGCCTTGATCGCGGCATTCCGGATAACGGCGTCTTTGCTCTGGAGGTATCCTGTAATGCTGCCAAGCGCCTTGGTGTCGGCGCGGGCGCCGAGAGCAGCAATCATTTCCGCTTTGCGCTCGGTGGGGAGCACTTTCAGGAGATCGATCATGCTCCTGGTCATCCGCAGGCCCTTTGTGTCGGCTACAATGCCCAGCGCGCCTCTGCGGAGTTTCAGGTCGTTACCTTTGATGGCGGCGACGATCAGATCCGACGCTTTTGCGGCATCGGCGTTTGTCAATTCCCTAAGCGCTGCTGTGCGGCAGGGATCCCAGGGACCGGCAAGTACTTTCTCGCAGAGGGAGACTGCAGCGCTGCCTGAAAGGGAGCGGACGCATGCGACCATCGCCTGCATCTGAGCAGGCACGAGTTCTTTAGCCGGTTTCATGGACGAAAGACATCGTGCCGCCTCCCTGCCGCCGATCTTTCCGATGGCCTGGATGGCTGCCTCGGCTACTGCGGAATTGGCGCTATTGGCAAGCTTTGCCGCCGCTGTAAGGGCCTTTATGTCACGACGCTCACCGAGACTGGCGAGGATGCCGACTTTGGCAATGTCCGGAGCCTGCTCCAGCGCGTCGCGCATTGCCTTATCGGCTTCTGCTGACTTTAGCCGTTCGAGCACAAGCCTTGCATAGTCGGAAAGGATTTCATCGGAAAGCAAGCCGGACACGGCGGCAATACACTTGTCGCTGCCGATCTGCTGCAGGAAACGGCATGCAACCGCCTTGCCTGCCTGCGTTGCATCTTTCGAGGCGACGACAGCAATCAGCTTCTGCTCGACCGGGCCGTACTGGTTGACGGGGGTTTCCTGTAGCAGCAACTCCGCCTGTTCGCACGGATTCGGGGCGTCGCCGTACTCATATCCGGCGATATCCTGCCACACGTCGCCGAACGACACCTGCGTCATCAAAATACAAGTTGCCAACATCGCTAAAATTCTATTACTCATCATTTGTATCCCACCTTCAAAAATATCAGATATTATATCTGCCATGGTCCTCGTCTTGGCCTGTCTACGAGCCTGTTGGCTTCTTCATCACCGATGAACTTTTCGGCGTCCGGGTCCCAGTTCAGGTCTCTCTTGAGCTTGAAGCAGATGTTGCCGAGATGACATACCGACGCCACGCGATGGGCATATTCCACATCGCGGAACGGGCGTCTTCGTTCAATGACGCAATTGACGCAGTCTTCGTGCGGGGAGCGTGCGCCGTTTTCATACCAGCGGAGGTTCGCAGGAGGAAGCGGCATTCCGCTGAATGGCTCTGCCCAGCCTTTTTCGCACACGTATCCCTGCTTGTTGCTCTTGACGAGTTTCATGCCGTTCTTGAAAATATACGTAAGGTACTCGTGCTCTTTGCCGTCGGGATACTTGATCTGGGTCGGGCCGGTGTGGTCTACGCCCATGCCGTGCATCGCGCCGCCGAATTTGTGCCCGCCCCAGTCGGTCATCATTCCGCCGGAGTAGTCATACCATGATCGAAAGCCTTTTCCGCCCAGGCCGTATGCCCTGCCGCAGCGGTACGGATTATACGGCGCCCACGGCGCCGGTCCCAACCACCTGTCCCACTCGATTGTGTTCGGAGGTATCGTCACACCCGGCAGATAGCACATCCGCGGCGGACCGCCGGGATTGGCGTGCCCCTCGAGGATCTTGCCGTACCTGCCGCTCTGGGCGGCGGCGGCGAGACGACCATAATCCCCGATTACCCTCTGGCTGCCGCAGGAAAAGACGCGCCCGTAAGCCCGGGCGGTCTCCACCATCTTGCGTCCTTCGCCTATGGTGAGGCTCAAAGGTTTCTCGCAGTAAATGTCCTTGCCGGCTTTCATGGCGTCGATGGTGACCTGCGCGTGCCAGTGATCGGGCGTGCCGCACATAATCATATCAATGTCATCGCGCCCGATCAGCTCACGATAGTCGAAATACGTATCAACGTTATCGCTCTTCCATCTCTTCAATTCATTGTGTTTGACATCGCATGCCGCAATGAACTGGATACGCTTGTCCGACATCAATTGCCTGACATCGCCCGACCCCCGGCCGCCCATTCCAATGCCGCCCAAGGTGATACGCTCGCTGGCCGGCGGTGTGCCGTCGGAGGCCCCTAATGCCTTTGACGTAATAA
>JAGHBX010000497.1 GCA_021160785.1 Planctomycetota bacterium
AAGAATACCCATTCAGCAGGCAAAACAGATGAGGGGACGGAAAATGTACGGCGGGGCAAGGCATTACCTGCCGCTGAGGGTTAATCACGGCGGAGTTATGCCTATTATCTTTGCCGGTGCATTTATGGCATTTGTTCCGGTGATAATAAGTCAGATAGGACAATTGCTCGGCGGCTCACCGCAAACCGGTTTACTTGGGGATATTCTTAATGCTCTGACATACAGAGCGTTCACGTATAATGTGGTTTATATGGTACTGATCTTCCTTTTCGCTTATTTTTGGGTAACCGTGCAGTTCCAGCCGCGTGAGATGGCGAAGAATCTGCGGGACTCGGGCAGTTTCATCCCCGGGCTTAGACCAGGCCGAAGGACCGCCGAGTATCTGGAAACTGTTATGAGCAGGATTACCTATTATGGCGGAGCTTTTCTGGCTATTATCGCGGTTGTCCCCAACGTTGTATCGGGACTGTTGAATATCGATTTTATAGTTGCCACTTTCCTTTGTGGAACCGGCTTGCTTATTACGGTAAGTGTATCACTTGACCTTGTGCAGAGAATAGAAGCTAACCTGTTGATGCGAAGTTACGAAGGATTCAGTAAATCGGGTCGGATAAGAGGAGCTTATTCATGAACGTAGTGTTATTGGGCGCACCGGGTGCGGGGAAAGGTACTCAGTGTAAACATATTGCCAGGCGATTCGGAGTTGAGCACTTATCCAGCGGGGATATACTTCGAGAAAACCGGGCAAACGGTACCCAATTGGGCAAAAAAGCTAAATCTTATATGGATGCGGGCGGACTTGTGCCCGATGACCTGATAGTAGAGATGATGGCTGACGCTATCGGGAAGACCTCTGAAAAGGGCTTCGTACTTGACGGATTTCCCCGAACTGTCAATCAGGCAGAAGAACTGGACAAGGCCCTGGATGATATGGGGCTTAAGATAAACGCGATTTTGAACCTTGAGGTCAGCGAATCAGTAGTTATTGAGAGAATCACCGGACGAAGAAGTTGTCCGGCGTGTGGTGCGGTATATCACATTAAGAATATGAGGCCGAAAGTTGACGGCGTGTGCGATAATGATGGTGAAAAACTTGTGCAGAGGCCGGATGATACCAGTGAAGTGGTCGAAAACCGGCTCAGAACTTATCATAAACAGACCGCGCCCGTGGTGGATTACTATAAGAAGCATTATAACGTCATGGATATTGATGCCGATGCCAAAGCGGAAGAAGCAAAGCAGATAATTTTTGATAAACTCGAATCGATAGAGCAAAAGTGAAAACCGGAGTCCGGATTCAGGTTTAATTGCAGATATGGAAAAGTAGATGGCTATAACGCTTAAAAGCTCAAGAGAAATTGGCCTGATGAGAGAAGCTGGGGCACTTGTGGCGGACGTTTTGGCAGAATTGAAGACGTTTGCTCAACCTGGTGTGACTACTGCGGAACTGGACAGAATCGCAGGAGAGATGACAAAGCAGGCCGGAGCAATTGCCTTGTTCAAGGGCGTTCGGAGTCCGTATGCGAAAATTCCGTTTCCGGGCAATATTTGTGCTTCGGTGAATGAGCAGATCGTACACGGGATACCGTCGGGAGATGTGGTACTGAAGAACGGCGATATAGTGGGCGTGGATTTTGGTATCAAATTGAAGGGTTATTGTGGCGATGCTGCCGCTACGTTTGGTATAGGCGATATTTCGGCTGAGAACAGGAAACTTATGGATGTGACTAAGCACGTTCGTCAAATAGCTATTGACAATATGGCTCCGGGAGTCAAATGGAGTCGGATTGCTGTCAGGATGCAGGATTATGCTGAATCTGCGGGATTCAGTGTAGTGAAAGAATTTACAGGACACGGGATTGGAAGCCAAATGCACGAAGATCCTCAGGTTCCTAATTTCGTCAGCAGCGAGTTGCTTGTTAATGACATAATATTGAAAGAGGGAATGGTGTTGGCTGTAGAGCCTATGATTAATTTGGGCGGCTCGGCGACTCGAACTTTAAAAGACGGGTGGACCGTTGTGACAAGAGATGGAAAATGCTCGGCTCATTTTGAGCATACTATTGCTATTGTAAAGGATGGTTGTCGGGTTTTAACAGAGAAGAAGTAAAAAAGATATGGCGAAAAAAGACGCAATCAGACTCGAGGCCAAGGTTAAAGAAGCCCTGCCCAATGCAATGTTCAAGATTGAGCTGGAAAATGGCCACGAAGTACTGGCGCATGTATCTGGCAAGATGAGGATGCATTTTATCAGGATTTTGCCGGGTGATACCGTGGTTGTGGAGGTATCACCTTACGACCTGAACCGAGGAAGAATAGTTCTGAGGAAATAATAAATTTTGATTCAATATAAAACGGTGGAAAGCAAGAAATGAAGGTTAGAAGTTCGGTAAAACGTATTTGTGAAAATTGCAAGATCGTTCGGCGTAAAGGTGTTGTAAGGGTGATTTGCACTAATCCAAGGCATAAACAGCGCCAGGGTTGAATTTCAAACGATGTTTGCTGGTTTTATGAGCACATAAAAGA
>JAGHBX010000420.1 GCA_021160785.1 Planctomycetota bacterium
ATGGATGTATTGCTGCCGATTGTGATGGCATGGCGGCGCCGGCTGCCTGAGGACAAAAAAGATTTGCTGATTGGGATCAACGTGGGGTGGGAAAGTTCGATCGGTGTCAATGCGTGGTATTACGCAGGCGGCAATGCGTTGCTGGAAAGGGACGCCAAAGACGATCCGCGTGAGGGCTTGAATACGAAGGATGCAACGGCGAGGGGGCAGGTGCAGATCGGGTATGCGGCGGTGAAGGCGGCGGGGATACGAAGCTCGGGGAAGATTACGGAGCGGGATTTGTATGAGGTGGTGCGGCGGCATCTGGAGGATTTGTCGAAGCAGGTGGCGCAGCATGGGTTTGGACGCGAGAATATCTTTACGCACGGAGCGGGGTGGAAAGACGAGGAGCTTTTGTATGACTCGGCGGTGAATCGCTATTCGTGTCCGGGTTGGAGTTTTTATAAACATGCGGCGGACGTGAGTAAAGATGCTGGTGTGCAGCGGGCGCTGAAGAAGAATACGGGGCCTTACTGGGCGGCGGCGGAATGGCTGCTGATGAAGCCTGCAAAGACTAAAGTGTGGCGGGAGGCGCTTGAGAAGACCTTGGCCGATCGGAAGTGTCGATTTGTTTGTATTTATAACTGGGAGGGTATTCGGGGGGAGGAGCCGGTCCTGCAGGCGATACGCGAAGTGGCAGGATCGAAAGGTAGTCGATTGTGAAAATATTGACGCTTGATGAGGCTGGGGTTCGATTCGGGGGGAAGGTATTTCGCTCGATGGTGTTTCCTGCTATTGTGGTGTTTGTTGCCTTTGCCAGTATTGGAATTGGTTTGTTTGTGAATTACTGGAAAGACGATGCGCCATTATGGGCTTTGATTGTGTTTGAGCCTGCAGTAGCACTTTTTTTATTGTTGATGTTCGGCATGGTTCGCAAGGGTTTTAAGTCGACGAACTGGTTGATGGTATTGTCGGCGGATGAAGTGTTGATCAAATATCGGTCTTATCTGAACTGTCATTTGTCCCGGAGAGATCGGCAGGTTTTTGTGATGAAAGTCGATCAGATTGGCTGGGTGCGCAAGGTCAAGCGGAAGGAAATTACTTTCGGGATGCGAGGTGGAAAGCAGACTGCGTACCTGACATTTCTGGATATTATGCTTGCAGAGGGGGTTGGTGAGGATGCGAAAGAGGCTTTGGTTGCCGAGCAGCGCGCCAGAGAATATCGCAAGACCTGGTATGGCAGTACGAGATCGAAGTCCGGGGATTATCCGGTTTCCGTGAAAGATGATAATATCCTGCGAGTGAAGATGAGTTGGGTTCGGCCTGGTGTTAAGGCTGCGTTGAGGTGGTTTGGAGCAAATGGAGTTGAGGAGAGGCCGATTTGCAAAGAGGCGGAGGATTTTACGGCGACTGGCAAAGATAAGAAGCAGATGGACGATAAGATTTTGACGCTTGCGATGGGTGGCAAGAAGATTGCAGCGGTGAAACTTGCTCGACGTGCGTATGGTATGGGTCTGAGTGAAGCGAAGAATTTTGTGGAAGGTTTGATTGAATAGCATGGCATTGATCAGCGACCGAATGGGCCATGAATTGCCCATCCTACAGGTCAGGCACCGGCCGGCCATGTCGCCCTGCTCAATCGAAATCTGTTGGTAGGGATGGGTCTCGGTAGTATTGGAACATTCGTTTTATCTGTTTGGGGAGGACTCGGCCTTGTGAGAGCGGGGGTATTTCATTTTCGGCGAAGAATTCTACTGCGTCTGTCTCGGAGCTTGTCCGGGGCTCGCCGCCGGTGATTTGGCAGAGGAAGAATATTTTGTAGAGGTGGAAGGGGAAAGACGGTTTGTGGGGGTGTTTGTTGCGATCGTAGACGGCGCATAGTTTTGTCGTGCGGACTTCGAAGCCGGATTCTTCGACGACTTCTCTTACTACGGCTTCAGAGGGGGAGTCGCCGACGTCTGCGAAGCCGCCGGGCAGTGTCCACAGGCCGTCTACGCTTTCCTTTACGAGCAGAATCGTGTCGTTGCGAAAGGCTGCACCGCGGACATCAACCTTGGGCGTGGCGTAACCGGCCTGGCGCGAGAACAACTCCAAAAGCTGGACCTTTTCCATTTCGCCGCCGTCTGCCATCATCTCGGCCGCTATATCGCGAATGGCCCGGTAGCGTGCGATTTCATAATGGTTGTCGCAATAGTGCAGGCCGCTTTGGGAAATCGCCGCCAGGCGCCTGGCCCAGTCAAGCCACTTTGGTTCCATTGATCCTCCGGGGAAAGCTTAGCGGTGGGCTAAGAGCCCACCCTACCAGTTCTGTTATGTATTGTGAAGATAACTCTTGCGTGAGTACACCCGTAAGCAAGCTTACGGGCGCCACCCAAGAGGGATCCTGTAACGTCAAGTGAGATGGAAAACGCCACTTGCAGCGGGTGGCAGCCTTTTGTGCAGCGCAGCGGAGCAAAGGGATGGTTCGCCGACGGATCAGCCATCCCTTTCGGCTGCGCCGAAAAGGCTGCCACCCATTTGTGTATAAGGGTCCACCTCAAAGTTCTGCTCCGCAGTATTTGCAGTGGGCGGCGTCGGGGTCGTGGCCTTGTTTGCTGCATTCGGGGCAGGTTTGCGATGTTATCTTTTTGTCCTTTGCCGCCTGTGTCAATTCCACGGTCATTATGCCGGTGGGGACTGCGATTATGGAATAGCCTAAGATCATGACCATCGACGCCAACAACTGGCCAAACGGCGTCTGCGGCGAGAGGTCGCCATAGCCGACCGTCGTCAGGGTGACTACTGCCCAGTAGACGCTCTTGGGGATGCTGGTGAAGCCGTTATCGGGGCCCTCGATGAGAAAAATTATCGAGCCGATGATGACCACCATCGTCAGCACGGTAAAAAGAAATACGAAAATCTTCTTCCGGCTGGCGATCAGCGCCCGCTTTAAGACATTCGCCTCGCCCACGCATTCGCCAAGTTTGAGCACACGGAAGATTCGCAGCACGCGCAGGATCCGAATCACAACAAGATAATGCGTTCCGGCTAACACGAGGCCCGCATACGTGGGCACAATCGCCAGCAGGTCCACCACGCCGAAAAAGCTCACTGCATAACGAGCCGGATTGCCCACGCAGACGAGCCGTAAAATGTACTCGACGGTGAAGAGGATCGTAAAGAACCATTCCAGCACGTTAAGCAGTCGCCAGTGCGATTCATGTACGCCGGCTATGCTGTCGAGCATCACCACCGCGACGCTTGCGACGATGCAGAGTATGAGCACCACGTCGAACCACTTGCCCGCCGGCGTGTCGGCCTCGAATATCACTTCGAAGGCGACCTTGCGCCAGCCGCTTAAAGACTTCTTTCGCCCGGCTGTGTCCATGATACGAATCCCGCCAAAAACCAACATTTTGAACAATCAAAAACACCTGCACCGGATTATAAATGCGAAAGAGCACGATATAAAGGAAAACTTTTTTCAAATGGCTTAAACCACTGGGTGCACGACAAGATTGCGGCGGTTGAGTAATGAACGGCGGGCTAAGAGCCCGTACGTGTTTGGCCTGAAATGGGTGGCAGCCTTTTGCGCAGCGCAGCAAAGGGATGGTTCGCCAACGATTTGCCATCCCTTTCGGCTGCGCCGAAAAGGCTGCCACCCAAAACTCATTCGGGACGCTTGCGTTTTGGGGGGCTGTCTGGTATTGTGGGGTAGTTAATGTAGCGGTAACATTTTAGCGATGTGAAGCAAAGCTGTGGTGAAGATACGGTACGGCCTTTATGGAGGTTGGAAATCACGGGCAGGATGCCCGTGCCACAGGTGGCTAAAATGTTACATGTAGTGGGAGATTGCTATGGAGATCAAAATACAGGATTTGATGGCCGGCAGCGGGGTTGGGTTCGGGACCAGCGGGGCTCGCGGGCTTGCCGACGATATGACGGATTTTGTGTGCTATGCGTACACGAAAGGTTTTCTTCAGTACCTGGAATCGGCAGGCGAGATCGGCGGCGGTACGGAGGTGGCGGTTGCGGGGGATTTTCGTCCGAGTACGGACCGGATTATGGAGGCAGTTCGCCGGGCGGCGGTTGATATGGGTTATGGGCCGGTTAATTGCGGCAAGATTCCATCGCCGGCGGTTGCGCTGTACGGTATTGTCAAGCAGATTCCGGCGATAATGGTTACGGGCAGTCATATCCCGGCCGATCGCAACGGCATCAAGTTCAACAAAGCAACGGGCGAGATTCTAAAGGCCGACGAGGCCGGTATCCGCGAGCAGGTAGTCCATATCGAGAGCAGCCTCTTTGCCGAGAACAGGAACTTTGCGTCGCCTGCCGGTGCCGAATGGACGCTGTCGAATGCCGCACGCCGGATGTATGTTCGCCGCTATCTGGATGTTTTTGCCGCAGACTCTCTGGCGGGCAGGCGCATCGCCGTGTATCAGCATTCGGCGGTTGGACGCGATATCATTCTGGAGATCGTCAAGGCCCTCGGCGCCGATGCGACGGCCCTGGCGCCGTCGGATGAGTTTATTCCTGTCGATACGGAGGCGATCCGGCCCGAGGATATCGAACTGGCGGCGAAGTGGGCGGGCCAGGAGTCATGGGATGCGATTATTTCCACCGACGGCGACAGTGATCGGCCGTTGATTGCCGATGAAAACGGCAACTGGCTTCGGGGG
>JAGHBX010000093.1 GCA_021160785.1 Planctomycetota bacterium
AAGCAGATGAGGCTCAACCACCCACAACACAAACAAATAAAAACCGGCAAAAATTATCAAACCGCGTACCGACTCTTGCCAGTTAGGTGATAACGTTACCAGGTTACGAGGCGGCATGGCAACTCCTATCGGTTCGCTGCAAGCGTGGGCATCTTTATTTGTGCCTTATCCCTGTCAACCGTGATTCCGAGCGACTGAAACCAGTCGAACAAGTCTTTTCCCATTGCGATGCTGAGTACGGCGACGCTGTCGTGTGCTGTGTATTTTTTGATGCTGTCGCGCGTGGCGAGTCTGCGTTTTGTCTGGAAATAGCGTGCGACGATGTCGGGCTTTTCCTTTCGCAACTGCTCGAATATCCACATGGGTTTGGCCATCCGCACGGAATGAGGAACATCCTTGCCGCCAGCGAGGTCGTATTTGGTCATTTCCGGATCGTACCGTTTTGCCCCTTTGATCCATCCTTCGAGCGTGGCGGCGGCGTCCTTTTCGAGTCCCATTTCCATGCCGACCAGAATGCCGACGTATGTCGCGATTCCTTCGTTCCACATAGGCTCGGTGAATGGATGCACCCACGAATGGGTCGATTCATGGCTGATCAGTTCGACCATGCCGTATTTTTTTTCGGGGAAGTCGCCCCACCACGCGGCTAATCCGATAGCGGAGCCGGATGAAAAGCCTCCGCCGCCGGTGGGCAGCAGGATAAGCTTGGTGAGCATTCCTTTCGACGGCGGTACGCCCATGACTTTTTCGATCACCGGGAAACACTTATCATATACGCCGTAGATGGCGTCGGCATAGGGTTTCATGTAGTCGCTGTACTGGATCGGCAGGCGGTCGCGCTGCATCTCGTTTTCCGGCGATTGATTCTTTGGCCGATGCTTCGGATCAACCGGTTTACCGGCCGAAAGTTCCACGAGCAGCGGCTTCCACCAGTCGGCGTTGATCGGATCACTTGCGTCCGGGCGGTGACCGCAAAGAGCGCGGCTTGCCACTATGATCATTCCTTTGCCGATTCTTCGCCGGGCGAGCACCGGATGGCTTTGGGCGTCGGCGATGAGCACCTGCCACCCCGACCGCCGAGTCAGCTTGATCGTCTTTGGCGAATAGCTGTCGATCTTCTTGTCGCTGAGAAAGGAAGACCCCTTGAGGGGCTTATTTGCTTTTTGATTGATAAATTCCGCTTTGAATTGCTTTGCCAGGGCGTTCAACCGGTACTGTTTTTCATTGCGAAACGTCGTATAGTCGCCCAATACCAGCACGCCGCCGCCTTCGTAGATGAATTGGCGGACCGCCGAAATATCTGCCGGTGTATATTGGCATGGCGATGACGACGACTGCAGGATGAGCAGATTGGCGTTGGCAAAATCGTACTTTGACAGTGTGCCCCAGTTTTGCACATTGATACCGTTTTCGCCGACATAATTTCGTCCGAATCGCCCGTCAAAATAGAACGTAAACTCGTGCGAGATGTCCGTTACGCAGTGAATCCGATTTGCCCCAAGTGCAGATCGGCTCTGTCCGAACACGCATAAAGTGGCGGCGTGGACAATCGCCAACACGAACTGAACTCCCATTACCTTCGTCCGCTTACTGCTGCCAAACATAGCAATACCTTTCAAGCTGCTCTGAGAAAACGTTAGTACGATCACCCGAAAACATATTTTATCCGCCAACCGCATGGCCGTCAAGGACACCGGGTATCGGCTGCGTCGAGAGGCTTTTTGGTGATTCGGGCGGGCTGTCGGGGAAAGAAAGTGCTTGAACACCGGTAACAGCCGACTTATAGTCTGAATGTGGCATGAACTGTAAATTAGCTCAGGAGATTACAAAATGAAAAAGTCGTCTACGCAAAAAGGATTGATGTTCGCTTGGCTGCTGTTGGCGCTTACAAGCACACTATTCATCGGATGCGAGGGTGTCGAGAAGGGATTATTTTTCGCCGGCGACCAACGCGCGGGGCAGAAGCTTTTTGACTACCGCGAGATCGAGCTTGGCAACGGGCTGAAGGTGGTGACCCTGGAGGATTTTTCCTGCCCCATTGTGGCGGCCCAGGTATGGTATCATGTGGGGTCCAGGAATGAGGATCCTGGGCGGCAGGGCTTTGCGCACATGTTCGAGCACATGATGTTCAAGGGCACCGACCGTGTGGCCGAGAAGGACCATTTCGCCTTTATCCATCGTGTGGGCGGGACGAATAACGCCCATACCGGCTTCGATGATACGGTCTATGTTCAGACACTGCCGGCGGACCAACTGGCGCTGGCGCTTTGGCTGGAGGCCGAACGCATGACGTTTCTGAAGATCGATCAGGCCAGCTTCGACTCGGAGCGAAAGGTTGTCGAAGAAGAACTGCGAATGGGCGAAAACAGGCCTTACGGCACACTGTTCAAGAAGGAATTCGCCGAGATATTCAAGAACTCCACGTACCGGTGGACGCCGATCGGAAAGCTTGCCGATCTGCGGGCGGCAAGCGTTGGCGAACTTCGTGATTTCTGGAAGCGTTATTACGTGCCGAACAATGCGACTCTTATTATCGTGGGCGCGGTCAAACATGCCGAGGCGCAGGCGCTGGCAAAGCAATACTTCGGCTGGATCCCGTCGGAGCCTAAGCCGGAACGGGTGACGATTCGGGAACCGAAAGTCTCCAAGAGCCGAACCGTCGTCATCGATGATGAAAATGCGCCTGCAGGTATGGTGGACATTACATGGCGGACGGTGCCGAGAGGCCATCCGGACGAGGTGCCGCTTGATTTGCTCAGCGAGATATTGGGCGGGGGCAACAGCAGCCGGTTGTACCGCGAGATCGTCGCCGAGCGGCAGCTTGCCGTCAGTGCAGACGCGATGACGTTTAATCTCGAAAATGACGGGGTCTTCGGCGTCAATGCCGTTCAGCAGGCAGGCAAAGACAACGCCGACGCCATTCTCGAAACTTTCAGGAAGCACATCAAACGGATACAGGCCGGCGGTGTCACATCGCAGGAACTTGAAAAGGCCCGCAACCAGAGCCTGAAGTCGGCCGTAACGACCAATCTGAGCATCTCCAGCAAGGCAAGCATCTTAGGCAATGCGGCGGTCATCAAAGGCGATGTCTCGCAGGTCAACAGGGTGTTCGATGAGATTCGCGCGGTGACCGTTGAAGACATTCAGCGCGTGGCGAAGAAGTACCTGACCGATGACGGGCAGATCGTTTTTATCGTCAAGGAAAACGCCAAAGGCGCCATGGCCGGGGAAAAGGACAAAGAAGACGTACCCGTTACCGCCGAACGGGAATTGCAAGCGCCGGCGCCGGGGCGGACCGGTGTGGCGCGTCCGAAGGATTTTCCTGAAAAAGCGCCTCTTGCCGACCTGCAGGAATATGCAGTCCAGCCCAAATACACCCGGACCGTGCTTGCTAACGGGCTGAAGGTGATTGTCGTGGAGAATCATGAAGTTCCGTTTATCAGCGTGAGTCTCGGGCTGGTCAACGGCGCCTGGGCGGAACGAAAGCCGGCAACGGCGTCGATGACGCTGCAGATGCTTACGAAGGGAACCATGAGGCATACCGAAGGTGCTCTGGCGGCCGAACTGGAGCAGTATGCGATTTCGCTGAACGGTTCCGCCGCGATGGATACGAGTTCGGTCGTAGCAAGCTGCCTGAGCGAACATATAGACCGCACGATGAGTTTGTTAGCCGAGGTGGTGCTCCAGCCGACATTTAACGCCGGCGAATTTGAAAAACTCAAGAAGCAGGTGATCACCGGACTTGCGATCGAGCAGCAGACACCGCAGTATATCGCAGACAGGGAATTTCGCAGGAGGCTTTACGGCGGGCATCCTTACGCCAGAACCGTCAGCGGCGAGGTTGCGGATGTTGAAGCGTTGACTCCGATCGATCTTAAGCTGTGGTGGAACAAATTTGCGCGTCCCGATAAGGCGACGCTGATCTTTGCCGGGGATATATCGCAGGACGAGGCGGTTTCATTAGCGAAGAGGACGTTGGTCGGCTGGAATACGGGTCTGATCGAGACGGGGCTGGTATTGCCTGACTTCCCGCCGGCTAAGCCGACGCAGATATATATTGTGGATCGGCCGGGCAGTATGCAAAGCGAGATTCGGATCGGGCAGTTGGGTATCACCAGACACGAGCAGCCGGATTACTTCATCAGCCACATCGTGACACTCTATTTCGGCGGGTCGTTTAACAGCCGGCTCAACCGCGCCGTTCGCGTGGAGAGAGGGCTGACTTACGGCGCCCGAGGCGGATACTATCCCATGAATATGGCCGGCTCCTTCAGAATCGGCACGTTTACGAAGAACGAGTCCACGGCAGAGACGGTGAAGGTGATCTTCGAGCAGATCAAACGGCTCCGGGATGAGCCGCCGGCCGCCGACGTCCTTGCCGACGCCAAGAGCTTCTTTGCCGGGAGTTTCGTGCGAAATCGTGAGACGCCGCAGGCGGTCGCCGGCGACCTGTGGCTCGTCGAGTCCCAGAGACTCGGTGCGGACTATCTCGAAAGACTGATGGCGGCAATTGCCGAGACGACGGCGCAGCAGTCGGCTGACTTTGCACGCCGGACGCTCGATGCCGAAAAAATGGTGGTTGTCGTCGTGGGCGATGCGGAAAAAATCAAGGCTAACCTGGAAGCCGTCGCACCGGTTACCGTTATAAAAGAGAATGCCGATTGACGGGCTGAACCATCCCTTTGCTCCGCTGCGCTGCGCAAAAGGCTGCCACCCAATGCGCATGTCTGTTATGGGGATTAGTATTATTCGGGGGGAGGTGTG
>JAGHBX010000020.1 GCA_021160785.1 Planctomycetota bacterium
CTCTTTGGTTATGTCGTCGGTTCTATTCAAAGGCTTTATTCCAAGTTCCTTGTTATCCTGCTCAGCAAGCCCGAGTTCGCTCTCCAGGAAGCCTCTGAGATGCTCCTTCTCTTCCGGACGCATAATCCTCGAAAAGCCGTCCTTGCCACGACTGGCAAGCAGCAGGTTTTCAAGGCCTGCATATTTCACAATCTCAGGACTGTGAGTGGTCACAATTATTTGCTTGTTACGCGATGCATCCTTCATCTTGTCAACCACCCGCGAGATAAGATGAGGGTGGATATGTCTCTCGGGCTCCTCAATTATCACCACATTCTTGTCCTCGAAGTACAGTGCGATCAGCAAAGCGACGATATTGATCGTCCCATCGGAAAGCAAATATGCCCGGAGGTCTTTTCCCTCGTAATAATTTTCCCGCAGAGTCATCAACAGCGACTTTTCCGCAAACTTTTCTGTTCCGATATCTTCCACGAAGGGCAGGAGGTCCTTGAGAAGATTGCAGAACTTTCGTCGGTTTTCCTCATCTTCAAGCAATTGATCAAGGGCCAAGGCAAGATTGCCCCCGTCTCTTTGCAGCTCTGCTTTCCCGGTAATCTGAGCGGGATTTCTGGCAAGGTGAGGGTCGAAATTATAGATCATTGTTTTCGCAAAAAGCCCCTCCCACGGGGGAATTAGCGAGAATGGTGTTTTGATAAGGAGAATATTAGGTGGCAGACTCGCCTTTGTGAATGAGAGAATGGGAATATGCATGCTCACATCGTCAACAATACATGGAGGATCAAACTCGTAATTCAACTTCCCATCCACACTTGACAGGATGCATGTCCCGTGGCCCAAAACGTCACTTTCGAAAAGCTCCTTTTGGTCACGTCCAAGCTGAATCATTTCAAATTTCTGGACCAATCGGTCTTTCGTTATTCGCAGACCGTTCTTCTCTTGTTGGCTGTCCACACAGAAGGAATATTGAATCTCATTTATGCGAAGGCCCTTCTCCCCTTCGCCCCATGCGATATTCGTATCCAGAACCACTTCTAAGGACACCGGTCTTGACGAGCCAATTGTCAAATTTCGCAAGGACTCCATCCCGGCATTCAGAGCGACGGCGTTTTTAAAATCGTTTTCCTCGGCGTCCTTGAGGAATTTGAAGATGTGTGTGAAGTTTGATTTTCCGGAGGCATTGGCGCCGATGACTACGTTGAAAGGGCGTAGTTCGAGATCGAGTTCGTCGAAGCTCTTGAAGTTCTTTACTTTTATCCTTTTGATCGCCATGTGTCAGACCTCTTCCATGGAATGCCCCTGTACAATGGGCTTTTGTGTCTCCGCCTCGGCGGGTTCATCGAACTCGTCGCCTTTGAAGGTGTGTCCGAGATAGCTTTTTCTGATCAATTCGTTCTGAATGATCTCCCTCGGCGGACCTGCACCAATAACTTTGCCGTGATCGATTATGTATGCCTTATCGGCAACTTCCAGCGTTCTCTCCACATTGTGGTCGGTGATGAGGATGCTGACGCCGGAAGCGACGAGCCGTCGGATCTCGCCCTGGAGTTCTTCCACGGCTATCGGGTCCACGCCGCTGAAAGGCTCGTCCAGAAGTATCAGGGACGGGTTGGTAATCATAGCGCGGGCGATTTCAAGCTTTCTTCTCTCGCCGCCGGAGAGAAACCTGGCCTGGCTGTTGACGACCTCGCTCAGCCCGAAACGTTCGATGAGCATGTCCGCCTTTCGGTTGCGCTCGGCCGATGAAATCGACATGGTCTCCAGAATCGCACGGAGATTATCACGCACGGTGAGTCGCTGGAAAACACTGGGCTCCTGCGACAGATAGCCCATACCTAAACGGGCGCGCTTATACATGGGCAGTTTGGTAATGTTCATGCCCTCGAAGACGACTGTCCCACCGTCCGGAACAATCATGCCTATAACCATCCGAAACGTTGTGGTCTTGCCGGCGCCGTTTCGACCAAGCAGGCCCACAATACTGTGCTCTCCGACTGAGATATTAATCTCATCGACCACGGTTCTGCCCGAATACCGCTTTACCAGACCACGCGTTTCCAGAAGTGTCGTTTCCACTTACAAGCTCCTTTGCCTTAAACCGGTCCAATTATAGCAGCTTATTGTACGCTGTAAATTCTAAATTGCAACAGGGCGCAGAAGTTGCGATTTGCCCCGATTGTTTGCTGGCTTTCATGCCGGCTTTCTGTTAAGGTCTGCTCAGTGTGTGGTTTGTTGTCATGCTGGATTAGTACGAGTGTGTTATGTCTTTATCGAGTCCATTTGAGGCCGTTCACGAACGAATGGGGGCGAATTTCGCCGAATACAACGGCTGGCGTCTGCCCAAAGATTTCGGTGATCCGGCGGCCGAACGCACCGCGCTTGAAAATGGTTGTGCGGCCTTTGACCTGAGCAGTTTCGGCAGAATCGCCGTAAAGGGAGACGGCGCCGAGCAGGCAGTCAGAGATGTTATGGATGGTCAAACACCGTTGCCCGCCGATGGCAAATGGGTCTGGACCGCGCCGAACACAGTTGACAAACGTCTGAGGATCGGCCGGGTCAAGGGAGGCTATCTTGTCTTGACACCGCCTAAACAGCGACAGGAAGTGTTGGCGGCGGTTCAAAAAAACGCAAATGAAAAGCAACTCACCGGCTTGAGCATCGCCGACCTGACTGAAAAAACCGCCATGTTGGGCATTTACGGGCCACGAGCCGTCGAGGCGGTGAACAATATCCTGCCCTTTGATATCTCCGCCATAGAGCCCACAACCATCACCGTCATGTCATTTTTCATGATCTCCATTACGATTATCCGCGGCGCATGGACCGGCGCCGACGGTATTGAACTGATCTGCCCGGCCTCAGCAGCACCCTTGGCGGCAGGCGCCGTCGCAAAATACCATGAACGCGAAAACATCACCCCGGCAGGAATGGACTGCCTTGTTGACGCCATGTCCGGTATCTGACCGCTTCTTATCGGACTCTTTCTGCTCAATCAGCTTTTTTTCACCGCGACGGGCCTGAAAGCGGAGGATTCGAAAATTCGTTGTGGTTTTGCTGGAATTGACAGACCGTTTATGCTATAAGAGGGCGTTCCTTAGAGTATTAGTATGATTGACGGGTAAGAATATATGTTTGCTATCATAAGTGATGTCCATTCGAATCTGGAAGCGTTGACCACGGTTCTCGATGATATCGAAAAGCGCGGCATCAAAACTATCTATTGTCTGGGCGATGTCGTCGGCTACGCAGCCAACCCCAGGGAATGTCTGGACCTGGTGATCGAAAAGACCGACGCGTCTGTTTTCGGAAATCATGATTACGCGGTGCTTTATGAGCCCACCAATTTCAATCTGGGCGCCGAACAGGCCTCCTACTGGACGCGAAAAGTACTCGAGGACGAAAAGGACGTCGAAAAGTGCGATCAACGCTGGAACTATCTGGGCAGTCAGCAGATGCGATGGACCTTGAAAACAAAACTCGGCGATGTCGACGCGCATCTGGACTTCGTCCATGCTTCACCGAGAAAACCCATCAATGAGTACCTGTTTCCGGACGACGTCTATACAACATTGGGCAAGATAAACGCATTGTTCGAGCGGACCAGGCACATCTGCTTTGTCGGGCACACACACCTGCCCGGTGTGTTTCTCGATGACCCGGATTTTTATACGCCCGATGAGTTGGGGGGCGTCTATCCGATATTGCAGGATGAGAAGGCGATTATCAACGTCGGTTCGGTAGGACAGCCGCGGGACAGGGACAACCGCGCCAGTTATGTCTATATCGAGAACAATGAGGTTCATTTTGTTCGGCTGGAGTATGATTACAAGAAAACGGCCCAGAAGATTTATGACACGCAGGAACTGGACAACTTCGAAGGCGACAGACTGGCCGACGGAAGATAAATACATAATATATTAGCCGAACGTGATATCCATTTGTCATTCCCGCGAAAGCGGGAATCCAGAATAAAACAGCTTCCGCCGAAGGCGGTTTCCTGTTTATTCCACACATGGCTAAAATGGTACTACAGAAAGGATTCAAGCGGTTATTCGCTTTTTTGAGGTTGCCTTATGAAAACCAAAACTGTCCTGATCTCATTCGCCGTCGCCTTTATCGCATTGTGCGGATTTCTCGTCGTCGATTCCGGCCTGTTCAAACATAATTCTGCCCTGCGCAAAGGCGGCATAATCCCCCTTGCAAGTCAAACTACCCTAAGCGCCGACACCACCGGTGAAAAAACCGACGCCACTGAGACAGAGGCCAATCTGACCGACGAGAACAAAGAAAGCAATTCCATTTTTGACTTCTCCATGCTGCGGACCCCCCAGGGAAAACCCGATGAGATAGTCATGGGTTCGCTGTACCGTGATGTGGAGAGAACCGACGACGAAACTAAGTTCAAGTTCATGCTGGAGTTAACAACCAAGGGCGCCGCCATTAAGACGGTAACACTCAGTGAGTTCGATGACAGGGACCCTGACGCCCCCCAGCCCTTAGAACTCATAGCCCCCACAGCACCGACAAAACCCGGTGGTCGGCTAAAGTATTCGTTGGCCAATACGAGCTTTCTTGTCCCCGGGCAGGATAAGCCCTTTCCGCTTGACATGCTGGACTGGCAAATCGCCAAAAACCTCACCACCGAATCCGACGGCTCACAAAAAGTCGTCTTCAGCGCAGTTTTGGGCGACGCCGAGAAAAAGGACGCCTTCAGGATCACAAAGACCTATCGCCTTGCACCGGGAAGCTACGATCTCTACTGCCAAATCGAAGTGGAAAACCTTTCAGATACGCCCATTGAAGCCAATATGGGATTGCAGGGCCCCGGCGGCATCGGCCGCGAGGATGCACGGAGTGACATGCGAAAGGTGACGGCCGCCTACCTCATCTCCGAGGGGAATATTGAAGTTGTAAAGAAGGACTTCGGCAAGCTCAGAAGATACATCAAAAGTGACAAGCCGAAAACCCGGAAAAAGCTGAACCTGAGCCACAAAACTGCAGGGGCGCATTTCATGTGGGGGGCGGTTACAAACAAATATTTTTCGGCGATTCTCCGACCCGTGCCGGATGAAGGCGAATGGCCAGAGGGTATTGAGCCACGCCCCGCCCAGTACACTGACCCCGAACTTAATTCCAAGTCCCCCGGCAAGCAGGGCAATGCCAGTTTTACTTTACGCATGCCACAGTTAAAACTCGCCCCGGCACAGCAGGAAGGGGCAAGCAGGACATTTACGTTTCATCTGTTTCTCGGGCCCAAGGACCGGGACATGTTCAACAAAAACCCTGAATACAAGAAACTCGACTATTACAAGACGATCGATTTTCGCGGTTGCTGTTGTCCGGCAAAACTCATCTCTGTGCTGGCGTTCGGCATTATGGCGGTAATGAAGGCGATGTACACGGCGATGGGGCCTTTGGGCAACTACGGCGTTGTCATAATGGTCCTCGTCTTTCTCGTCCGGCTCATCATGCACCCCGTCACAAAGAAGAGCCAGGTCTCGATGATGAGGATGCAGAAGCTGGGCCCCATGATGGAGGAACTCAAAAAGAAGTACAAAGACAAGGCCGAACTCAACAAAAAGGTCATGCAGCTTTACAAGGAACAGGGAGTATCGCCCCTGTCGAGCTTCCTGCCCATGATGATACAGATGCCCATCTGGATTGCGCTCTGGTCGGCAATCAATGCCAGCTTCGATCTTCGCGGGGCGGCATTTTTGCCCTTCTGGATCACCGACCTTTCCTCGCCGGACGCACTTTTCAGATTCAAGGAATTCACCATACCACTGTTGAACTGGCATATCGACTCATTCAATCTCCTGCCGCTCCTCATGGGCGTCGTCATGTTCCTGCAGCAAAAGCTCATGCCGCATGCAAAAGCCGCCGAACAGACAAACCCGCAGGTCGCTCAGCAGCAGAAAATGATGATGATCATGATGCCGCTCATGTTCCCAATCATGCTCTACAAGGGCCCATCCGGCGTCAACCTTTACATCATGTCCAGTATCTCGGCCGGAGTGATCGAGCAAATTATCATACGAAAGCACATCCGCGAAAAAGAAGAAGAGGAGGCCCGCGTACTCGTGCCCGTAACAAAAAAAACAGGCGGAAAAGTCAAAAAGAAAAAACCCAAACCATTCTTCAAAACATAGGCAGGACCTGTTCCTGAAACATCATTTGTCATTGGCGCAACGGGTGGCAGCCTTTTGCGAAACGCAGCGGAGCAAAGGGATGGGCGACAAGTAATCATGTATGACACAGGCGATACAATCTGCGCTCTCAGCAGCACCGTCGTTGCCGGCAACATGCTGGGCAAGTCGATTATCCGCATCTCCGGCTCCGACGCGATAGCCGTTGCTGGCGAGGTGTTTTGTCCCGACGAACAGCTACGCCGCCGGGGCACAACGGCAGGTATGATCGCTGTCGCCGACATCGAAATAGACGCAACATTATATGCGTTTTCCTCGCCGCAGTCCTACACCGGCCAGGACCTTATCGAGTTGCATTTCTTCGCCGCCGCATGCGTGGTTGAACTTGTGATGGCCGAACTACTCGCATTCGCCAGGCAGGCAGGACCCGGCGAATTTACACTGCGAGCCTACCTCAACGGCCGAATCGACCTCTCACAGGCAGAAGCAGTCGCCGAGATTGTCGCCGGCAGCAACGCCTTCCAGTTGCAGGCCGCACAGAAGCTACTCGCCGGAAAGCTCTCCCAAACCGCCGCGAAGATTCGCGAAGAGATTCTTGACGTATTGAGTCTGATCGAGGCGGGTCTGGATTTCAGCACCGAGGGCATCACGTTCCTCGGCCAGGATGAAGCGACTGAGACAATCGGACGGATAACCCAGGCCCTGAAAACGCTGTTGGGCGGCAGCATCCGTTACGAAGAGATGATAGACCTGCCTTCTGTCGGCTTGGCGGGAGCCTCCAACGCAGGCAAGAGCAGCCTGCTCAATGCCCTCCTGGGACAGGAAAGAAGCATCGTCTCCGACCAAAAGGCAACAACCCGGGATGTACTTTGCGGCGTACTGGAGCTTGAAAAATGCCGATGCACCCTGTTCGACTGTGCAGGCATGGGGCGTGCCGAAACCGATTCGGGCCTGCTCGATGAACTCGCCGCACAGACCGCCGCCGAAGCGATCAAAGCCGCCAACATGGTCCTGCTCTGCGTCGACCTGGCTAAAACCGACTTCAGCGAAGATATCGAGATCAGCCGCACGATTCACGACGGCGAACTTGTCCTCGTCGCAACCAAGGCGGACCTGCTGGACGAGCAGGATTCAAAACGCAAGTCAGCACAACTCACCGAACTGTTCGATTCGCAACCTGTCCTCACCAGCACACGCTCCGGACGCGGCATCGACTCGTTACGTGCGTTGATCGACAGCCGGATCGTCCGCCTTACCGCCGGCGCTGCAGAAGCAGCCGACCGGATCGCCATCAACCAGAGGCATCGAAAGGTCGTCGCTGAGACGATTGAACACCTAATCGCCGCCGCCGGCCAAATAACACTTGGTAACGACGAAATCGCCGCAATGTTCCTGCGATCTGCATACGAAGTATTGGCGGGATTAGAGAAAGAATACATTGATGAAGCCGTCCTCGAGCGAATTTTTTCAAACTTTTGTATCGGAAAATGAGTACTGCGCAGTAAGATAGCTTCTGGATGATTACCGCTCGCTCTT
The DNA here is from genome assembly GCA_021160785.1 of Planctomycetota bacterium. GTDB lineage: Bacteria > Planctomycetota > Phycisphaerae > Sedimentisphaerales > Anaerohalosphaeraceae > B28-G16. The sequence goes on from JAGHBX010000020.1 coordinate 7,680, forward strand.
GAGGGAATGTACTGTGACCCGATTGACCATAATAACCGGACCCGACAGAGGACGAACCATCGAGCCTGCCGACGATGGCACGCCGACTGTATTGGGCAGGCAATCGTCCGATATCGTCCTGCCCGACCCGGCGGTGTCGCGAAGGCATGCCGAACTATGTTTTGACAACGGCCGATGGACGGTGAGGGACCTTGGCTCGTCCAACGGCACGTTTGTTAATGAACAAAAAGTCGCCGAACAGTTGGAGCTTGCCAGTAATGATCAGATCCGCTGCGGCACAACAGTGCTCCTCTTCGAGAGCACACAACCATCCGAACAGGCACGCAAACGCTACGACTCTGCCGCATCCACGCCGACCGATCAGGGCGGCGAAACCATGGTCGGCTCCACATCGGGCTCTCTTGTCTCCAAGACCTCCGCCCGGAGGCACAGGCAGGCGGCCCAAGCCGGATTAGCGGCACTCAATCGCTCGCATGGAATCAAGAATCTGCTCCAGAGCCTGGCCGGCAGCCGGGAGGTGCTGGAGCAAGCATTCAAGACCGGCGACATGGACCGGGCCCGGAGGGGCTGGCAAGTGCTAAACAGCAATCTCGATCAGATAAACAGGCTGGTTCTCGACCTGCTAAAGCTCAGCCACGACAGGAGCCCCAACTTAACCGACTGCGACCTGAACGCACTCCTCCGACAGATCGTCGAAACTGCCCGGCAACAGGCCGTGGGAAAAAACATCCTCCTCGGACTACAGCTTGATCCGGATATTGAGTCAGTAGCACTGGATGCAGACAGGATCGCAGAAGCCGTCCTGAACGTAATTCTTAATGCAATCGACGCCGTCGACCCGAACAAAGGCAACATTGCCGTCGCCACACAAGCCGATTCGCCCCACAATCAGGTCATTATCAAAGTCAGCGACAACGGGCCCGGCATCGAAGATACGCAAGTCATCTTCGAGCCCTTCCACACGACCAATCTGAAGAAGGGCACCGGCTTGGGCCTGTCCATCGCCAAAAAAATCATCGAAGAGCACCACGGCAAAATCCACGTCGAAAGCACACCCGGCAACGGAGCAACATTTATAATCCAACTCCCCACCCAGCCGACTCCCAAAGCCCACACTGTGTCATTCCGGCCGGAACAGGGCGGAGCGGAGGAATCCGCTTAAAAAACTATCGCTAAAGAGCCTGCCCTGAGCGCAGCCGAACGGGCGATTCCATCCCATATACAATATACAATCGAAAATCTACGATCCCAACCCCCGCCAATCAGACGCCCTTGCCGCAGCATTTTTTGTACTTCTTCCCGCTACCGCACGGGCATGGCGCGTTTCTGCCGACCTTGGGTTGTTCGAGTCTTATCTGTTTTACCTTTTGCTCCCCCTGCGGCGCCGTCGCCGCGGCTCGCTGACGTTCGGTCTGTGCGAATTGTCCTATTTCATCGTGCTTGGTCTGACTGACCTGCCAGACACTCCTGGCTTGGGCGCCGGCCTCGAGGCGGACCTTGAAGATCGTATCGGTCACCTTGTCGTCAATCGTCTCGAGCATCTCGTTGAACATCCGAAAACCTTCCTGCTTGTATTCCACCTTCGGGTCCTTTTCAGCAAAGGCCCGCAGGAAAACGCTCTCCTTGAGATGGTCCATCGCATACAGATGGTCTTTCCATGTGCCGTCATAAATCTGCAGCAGCACATATCGTTCCAGATCGCGGAGTTCCTGGCGAAGGAATTCTCTGCCCGCCCCAAGAATCTTCGCCTCGGCCTGCTCGGCGTCGACCAGATCGCTTTCGGCAAAATCAGAATCAAAGCATTTGTTGGACCATTCGGCCAATTCGCCCGCAGAAACGCCGCTTCGAATCTTCTCGCTGACTTTTTCTTCGAGGCGCCCATTGTGGTATTCAGTGCTCAATTCGAGCAGGTTTTCATAGACCGCCTTGGGTTTGGATTGCTGTAGCTTTTCAGCGGTGAGCTTTGCGTCGACCCGCCTGTTCGCCCAGTCGGCCAGCGCCTGGAAACCATAAATACTCGCCCCCTGCGGGCCGAATGCAATATTCATCGCAAACTCAACCGGATATTCGATCTCGCGCTGTTTGTACTTCTCCGCCACCGCCTCGCTGAGCTTTTCGCCGACCTCATCGGGCTTTAGATCTTTCAAGTCATTGACCGACAGCTTAATATCGAACTTATTGCTCGCCCACTGGGCAAAAGTCCTGACGGCAAACTCATCGCGCAAAAAATTGTCCAGTTCCGAACAGTCCTTCTTGTCCACCTGCGCCGAAGCGGCGTCAACAATCACCTCTTCGATCTCCTCAGCCGTCATGTGTCGCAGCTTGCCCGCCGACAGCCCCGCACCGAACGAACTCATCGCCCATCGACAAAGCCCGTCGATATTCCACGTCTTGCGGTCCTCGTAATCTTCGAGGTATTCGCCGATCGAAAGCGAAACCTCGATGGCAACGTCTTTCTTGGCCTGCGTCTTGATCCGCTCGGCTATTTCCGATGCGCTCAGCCCTGCAATGCGACCGGCCTGCAAATCCACACCGAACTTCGTCCTGGCCCATTCCGTAACGCACTTATACGGATAATCCTTGGCTAAGATATTCTCGCAACTGCCTGCGATTATCGACTCGATCATTTCCTCGATGACCGACTTGAGGCCTTTGCCCTCGATGATCTTCAGCCGTCGCGAATAGAATATCTTTCGCTGGTAATCCATCACCTCGTCGTATTCGAGCAGGCTCTTGCGGGCCTCGAAGTTTCGCTCCTCGACTTTCTTTTGCGCCTTTTCAATCCCCTTGCTGATTCGACTGTGATAAATGGGCTGGCCCTCTTCCCAGCCGATCCACGCCAGCGCCTTGACCGTCCATTCCGGCGCAAAAACCCGCATCAGGTCGTCGTCAAAGCTCAAAAAGAAGACGCTCGAACCCATATCGCCCTGTCGACCGGCGCGCCCGCGAAGCTGGTTGTCGATTCGCCTCGCCTCGTGGCGCTCCGTGCCCACGATATGAAGCCCGCCAAGATCGGCGACACCGGGTCCGAGTTTTATATCGGTTCCACGACCCGCCATGTTCGTGGCGATCGTTACATTACCGACCATCTGCCCGTCTCTTCTGGCGTGCTGACACCCGGCCTTTTCGACAATCGACGCCTCGCGGGCGTGCTGCTTGGCGTTGAGAACCTCATGGTCGAGACCATACTTCTTCGTCAGCGCACCGGATATCGCCTCGCTCTTCTCGATACTCACCGTACCCACAAGCACCGGCCGACCCGCAGTACTCACCTCGTGGATATTATCCACGATTGCGTTGAACTTCTCACGCATGCTCTTGTAGATCATATCGTGCTCGTCGTCGCGGACGCACGGCTCATTGGTCGGTATGACAATCACATCGAGCTTGTAGATGTTCATGAATTCGTCGGCCTCGGTCACCGCCGTGCCCGTCATACCCGAGATCTGACCGTAAAGCTTAAAGAAGTTCTGCAGCGTAATCGTCGCTAACGTCTGCGTCTCCTCCTTGATCCTGACGTTTTCTTTCGCCTCCACCGCCTGGTGAAGTCCGTCGGACCATTGCCTGCCGTGCATCAGTCGACCGGTGAACTCATCGACGATCACAACCTTGCCGTCGATAACCACATAGTCTTTCTCACGCTCAAAGGTTACATGGGCCCGCAGACCCTGCTCCAACATGTGCGGCCATTCCATGTTAGAGCCTGTAAAGAACGAACCAAGACCGGCAAAATCCTGCGCCGCACCGATCCCATCATGCGTCAGGTGTACGGCCTTTCTGTCGTGTTCGACCTCGTAATACTCGGTCATTGTTTCCAGCCTCGCCTTGTCGGCGGCGAGTTGCTGCTGCGTTTCTTCGATAACATTCCGGGCCTTGCCAACGCGAGCCGAGTCCTTGGCCTTCTTTGCATCGTCAAGTTCCCCCTTTGCGTTGGCGATGGTGCGCTCGGCGGTGTCTATTCTCTTCTTGAGATTGTCGTAACCGCTCTGGACTTTCATCAACTGGCGGCAGACGCTGTCGGCCTTCTTGTAACGTGTCACGTCGTCAAAGGCAGGACCGGATATAATCAAAGGCGTCCTGGCCTCGTCGATCAAAATAGAGTCGACCTCGTCGATTATCGCATATTCCAGCGGCCCCTGCGCCATATGCTCTAACGACACCTTCATATTGTCGCGAAGATAATCGAAGCCGAACTCGTTATTCGTCCCGTAGGTAATGTCGCGGGCGTACTGGCCCTTCCGCTCTTGCGCCGCCGTATCCATATCCGCCTGAATTGCACCCACAGTCAGCCCCAGCGACTCGTACACCGGCGTCATCCAATCGGCATCGCGCTTGGCAAGATAGTCATTCACTGTAACGACGTGAATCTTTCGGCCGGTCAGGTGAACCAGGTATGCCGCTAACGTCGCGACAAGCGTCTTTCCCTCACCCGTCGCCATCTCGGCGATCTTGCCTTCATAAAGCACATGCCCGCCGACACACTGCACATCGAAATGACGCATCCCAACGTTTCGACGCGCAGCTTCACGAACCACCGCAAATGCCTCGGTAAGAATATCCTCGGGCTGTTGGCCCCCGGCAAGCCGCTGTTTGAACTCAGCAGTCTTCGCCTTCAGCCCCGCATCATCCAGGGCCTTGACCCCCTCTTCAAAATCCACAGCCTTCAGCGCCGTGGACATATAACCTTTAACCAGCCGCTCATTACGCGAACCGAAAACTTTGGCCAACGTCTTGCCGATTTTCTCAAACGCCATGATTCCTCAGCCCGGCCTAACACAATTATTAAGAACTTCTAACAAAACGTGGCACGGGCATCCTGCCCGTGTATCATGGGCAAGATGCCCATGCCACATTAAAACACACATTTTGCCAGGTACTCTAAAAACCGTCATTCCTTCACGCGGGTCATATATTCGCCCGTTCGCGTATCGACACGGATCTTCTCGCCCAATTTGATAAAAGGAGGCACGCTCACAACCAGCCCGGTCTCTAACGTTGCCGGCTTGTTCTGGTTCGTCGCCGTTGCCCCCTTGATCTCCGGCGCCGTATCCGTAATCTCAAGATCGACGGTATTGGGCAGCGTAACCACAACAGGCCTGTCCTCGTACATGCTCACCTGCAACTTCGTATTCGGCTTCAGGTACTTGGGCCCCTCGCCGAACGCAACGTCATCCAGCGTGATCTGATCATACGTTTCCATATCCATCAGAACATGCTCGCTGCCCGCCGAATACAGGTACTCGTATTCCCGTTTGTCAAGATAGGCGTCTTCAATAGTCTCTTCGGCCCGCAGACGAATATCGCGGATATTCCCATCCTTCAGGCTCTTGAGCTTGGTCTGATACACCGCACCGCCCTTGCCTAATTTGACATGTTGATAATCCACGATCGAATACAGATTCCCGTCGATCTTGACGGTCTGACCCTTCTTCATTTCAGATGCTCTCATATTCTACCTCAGCAACACAAACATTAAATATATACTGCTAACGATTAAAAACCCCGTTTATACGCGGTCAAGTGCCTTACAACAGTAACTTATAATCCCACTCGCGGAAATTTACTACCCCAAAGGGTATAATCTCTGGTTTCGACAATTAAGAGACGGCACTATCCCAAAACTCCCCACAAATGTCAAGCCCCCCCTTGCCCCGCAAGGAAATTATTACCTTGGCGAATTTAGCCTAAAATCCGCCCTCCAGGTGAAATTATGAAAGGGGGGTATCCACTTGACGCAAGTGGCATCTACATGTAGTATGTTTGGGTATGGAAGAACATGAAGAGCATTCAGTACCCGTGGCGGGCATTGATTACCCACGCAATTTCGACGAGTTTAACAG
>JAGHBX010000318.1 GCA_021160785.1 Planctomycetota bacterium
CCACAGGAGCGTCTTGCGGGTGTATTCAAAGAAATCCTTCTCGCCGGTGATACGATAGAGGATCGCCGCCTGTGCGGCCGTCCTTGAAATCTCGGCGTGGACCGAAGAGCGCCAGCAGTCATCGTAAGGCGCACCCGTGTATATCCGTTTGCAGGCCTGGCAGACATGCTCGTGCGGCCTGTCGGGATCGAATGTCAGCCGGTGGGCGTCGTCATCGCAAAAGTACTCATGAAACCACCCTGTCGCACCCAGGGGCGGGTGTTCATACCGCAACATCACGGTGCGGGCTTCTTTCTTCATACGCCCGACAATATCGCCCGCCCACTTGTGGCGAGCCGCTTTTTGCCTGACCTTGTCCCAGTCAACTCCACGACTGCCCGGATCGGCCAAGGGCCCGGCAAGGAGAGAAGCCGTTAAGCCGGGCAACACGATTGCAAATAAAATCAGTTTCTTCATTTCAACACCCACGTCCAGAGCCGTTGTTATCGCAACTGCACTCTGACTTTGCCTTTCGTATTCTTGTCAAACTCAAATGTTCCGCTTAGCATTTGACCTTTTGATCTAACGCTGACTTTGTATTGGCCGTAAAAGCCGCGGAAACCCGCCGCGCCCCCTTTGGCTGTTTTGACTTCGGTTGTTGTCCACCACTTGCCTTTGATGAGGCCCTTCAATGTGTGATACATCGGCTTGGGTGTCATGTCCTTGCGCAGGAAACCGGCAGGCGCCCCCTGCCATGCCCCCTGATCGGTAAAGTCCCACCATGTGATCGCCTCAACAGCCGGGTGCGAGAACAGTACCGTATAGAACTGTGCAGCATCTCTTGCCTGGCTTTTCTCACCATCGGTCGTAGTGTTCCAGCCTTTATTTGACTTAGGGCCGGAGACAACGGTCGTTTCGGTGAAATTGAGCGGCACGTTGAACTTTGCATATTTCTCGCAAACATCCCACGCCTTTTTCGCACCCCAGTAACCTCCGTGCATGTGCGACTGGATGCCGATCACATCGAACATCGTCTTGCCCTCGTCGTCGATAAGCTCTTTGATAACCTTGTCAACCTAGGCCTGATCCGTTCGATAGTCGTTGATAATCAAGGTCGCATCGGGACTGGCTTTTCTTGCCGACTCAAAAGCTTTTCTGAGATACGCACCCACCCCCATCTTCTTGATGCCGCCGGTGAGCTTCGGCGCCCGCTGAAGGCACTGAGGCCTGTCATAATGAGTCGCCTCATTAACAACATCCCATGTATCGATGCCGCCTTTGAAATGTTTCACACATCGCCCAATCCGATCAAACTGCATCTTCATCGCTTTATCGACATCATCCGGCAGCCAGCGGGGATCAACATAGTTCCACGCCAACGGATGACCTTTGGTCGTTATATTGTGCTCCCTGCACCACTTGATAACTTCATCTGTACGCTTGTCATCTATCCCGCCGTGCTCATTCGAATAGTTCCACCAGTAAAACGGCAGCGTGGCGAAATTCAATAACTCCGAATAATACTTTTCGTAGGCGGCGTTGTCGGCGGGTGTGCGACACTTGCCCAATTTGAAGATATTGCATCCGAACAGAAACTCATGCCGCATCTGCTCAATTGCAATAACGGTATCTTCTGCGAACGCCTCGCCGTCGGGCGCCACAATCTGGAGCACCACATCGCCCTTGCGATACTTTTCTATCCTGGCGTCGGCGCCGGTGATGATCTCATCTTTACTCATGGCAAAACCCACAGAAGATACCGACAGGACAACCGCGACCGTGAGCAGATACGCAAGATACTTCATTTTGACCTCCTGTAATTCTTTTGCGACTCAATAAAATATTTAAGACATCGTTCAATGAAAGGGTATTCTAACATAAACACCGGCAATTGGCCACCGAAGCCACAATTACGACATCACACACCCCTAAACCAGGGCAAAACGCCATTTGCAATATCCCTGCTTTGCCGTTATCATGTTTTTTGGCGGGCTAATCGCCATGTTACCTAACTCAAATTGGTTTTAGAGAGGAGATCGCCATGAAAGGCATAACTCGTCGTCGGTTTGTCAAGGGTGCTTTTGCGGCAGGCGCCGCTTTTGCTGTTCCTTTTTCGAGGGTGCGCGGGGCTAATAACGATATTCGGGTCGCCGTCGTCGGTATACGCGGCCAGGGCAAGAGTCACATCAACTCCTTCCGGTCGCTGCCGGGGGCGAGGGTGGTTGCTCTTTGCGATGTCGATGAAAACGTCCTTGCCGCCGAGGTAAAGAAGTTCAAAGGCCGCAATGAGAAGGTCGATGCCTATATCGATATTCGAAAGATGTTGGATGACAAAGATATCGACGTTGTCTCGACGGCGACCCCCAACCACTGGCATTCACTGATTACCGTCTGGTCCTGCCAGGCGGGCAAGGATGTCTGCGTCGAAAAGCCCGTCTCGCACAACATATTCGAGGGGCGAAAAATGGTCGAGGCCGCCCGCAAGTACGGCCGAATCGTACAGGCGGGAACCGAGTCGCGATCGAGGGAAGAACTGCAGGCGGCGATTAAATATATTCAGGCCGGCAGCCTCGGCAGGATTATCCTTGCACGGGGTTTTTGCTACAAGCGGCGAAAAAGCATGGGAAAGGTCGGCGGGCCCCAGCCAATTCCAAAATACATCAACTACGACCTCTGGTGTGGCCCCGCAAGTAACGGTCCTTTAATGCGAAAAAACCTGCATTACGACTGGCACTGGGTGTGGGAAACCGGCTGTGGCGAATTAGGCAACAACGGCCCGCATCAGCTTGACATTATTCGTTGGGTGCTCGGCCATAACGACCTGCCGCAGCGCGTGATGAGTATCGGCGGGCGGTTCGGATATGACGACGACGGCGAAACGGCGAATACCCAGATCGCACTGTACGATTACAAGCCCGCGCCGCTGATCTACGAAGTGCGGGGTCTGCCGCGCAAACCCGGCGACAATAATATGGATATCTACCACAGCACCTCCAGCAGAGGCGTGGTTATGAAAAGCGGAAGAGTCAGCCCAAGCCCCAATACCGGCGTCATTATCGAGTGCGAGGGAGGTTTTATGGACATGAGGACCTGCATCGCTTACGACAATAAGGGCAAGGAAATCAAACGGTTCGAGAGTCCCGGCGGCGCCGATAATGTAAAACACGACGCCAATTTCCTAAAGGCCGTTCGCTCCCGCAAAATGTCCGACCTGAACTGCGAGATTCTCGAAGGTCATCTCTCGACCGCCCTTTCGCATCTGGGCAATATTTCGCACCGCGTCGGCGCCGAAGCCCCGGTTGGGGAAATCAAAGAAAGAATCAAGACCGACAAGGAAGCCGCCGAATCCTTCGGACGTTTCCAGGAGCATCTGGCTGTTCACAATATCGATCTGAAGAAAACACCCGCCACATTAGGTCCGTGGCTCGGTTTCGATTCCAAAACGGAACGATTCACAGGTGAATTTGCCGACGAAGCCAACCGCCTCGTAAGCAGAAAATACCGCAGACCATTCATAGTACCCGAAAATGTGTAGTTCCCTGAAACGGGGACGGTTACCATTTCGTCTATGAACAGGCCCCTAACTTGTGGCCGGGTCCCACCGTGTAAAGTCGTTTGCCGCCGGCGGTATTGATGTGCGAGCAGACGACCTGGCCGACAAAGATAATGTGATCGCCGGCGGGTAACTGCGATTCGAGTGTGCACTCGAAGTTCGCCACCGCGTCGGTGAGCAGGACAGAGTCAATCTCTTTGCCGGGTTCCGTCGCGCAGTCGAATTCGGCAAACTTGTCAACGCTTCTGCCGGATTTCGATCCGAAGAATAATGCGGCGTCGGCCATCTCCGAGGATGGAAAGACTACGGTGAAGCACTTGGAGTTATTGATACATTCGACGGAGTAATGTTTGCTCGCCACGGCTATCGCCATCATCGGGGGCTTGCCTGAGGCGATCATCGTCCATCCCAATGTGACGGGATTGGCCCTGCCGTCTTTGTCTTTGGCGATCGCAATGACCAACTGTTCGGGATACTTTGTTCTTACCGCGCCTGAATAGTCAACTTGTTTTTGCATGGTTCCTTCCCTGGAATATTAAAGTTTCCTTCTTAACATCAGCACACCGAAGCCGACCAGCAGTATCGTTGCCGGCTCGGGTATGCCCTGATACAAATGAACATTCCCATCCTGTGAGCCGACGAGAACGTCGAGATAGCCATCGCCGTTCATATCCACAATCGCCGGACTTAGACGCCCGTTATAATCAATCAGATCCAAACCGTTGTTCTGTGCGAAAATGGCTGCGGCCAGATCCGGGGCTGCATCTGTTCCCTGGTTGAGGTATATGTGAAGTTTGCCGTCCATAGCTCCAACGGCCAGGTCTTTTCTGCCGTCGTTGTTCCAGTCGACATACGACGGAACAGAATAGCCCGGAACCCAGATCGGATTGGCGCCGGCCAGGACAAGCTCTTTCGGACCGAACTCCAGGTCCGCCAGTACAGAAGCACCACAACCGGCACAAATAAAGAGGATCACAATCCTTTGAATTGTTAGCTTTTTCATACCCGGCACCCTTGAATATACAAAAAAAAGCACTGTTATTATACCAGCCGGCTGTCATAAATCAAGGAAAAACTCGAATTGAGGGGAGGGAAGCCTGCTTCTCAGGCCTAAAAAAGGCGACATCTACCGATTCAGCCACCTCTTTAGGACACTGATTTGACGCATTTTTTCTTTGACTGCAAGACGAATAATAGTCTTGGCTTTTTCATCTGCGGTAAAATTCTTCAAACCGTCAAGATAATTGACAATATCATGTGCGATACTGACGGCGATCCTGATGATTTCGGCCTTTCTGACACCCTCACGGAACAGTCTCGATGGGTCTGCGCCCTGGAGAACGTGAAGCCCTGAAACGGATTTGTACAGGCTGTCGTCAGCGGAGGTAAAACCTTTCTTGCCCGCTACGTATCTTTGTCTTATCTCAGCCAGTATGTCTCCAAACTCGTCCTCCAGGCTGACCAGGTCAAGGAACAGGTTTGAATGATAGGCAAACAGTGAAGTGGCCTTGTCGTAGAACTCGCGGGCATTTTGCTGTACCTGCTCGGCAATCTCAATGACTTCCAATGCGGTCAGTTCTTCATCCATAATTTACTCCCGTTGAGGTGAATTATCGCCGTGCGCGAGTCAATGTCAAGGCTTTTATCCAAAAACAGAGCCTGTAAACTGAATTGGCCCTGGAATACGGCAAAACACTGCCCTTTTGGGGATGATTGCTCTTTTTATACGGCCAATTCAGCGTGCCCGTTCGGTATCCAGCGGGCGGTAGTTCACACGGGCGGCGTCGAGTCGCTTGAGGTGGTGGGCCAGGCGGACCATGAACAGCTCATAACTGCGATCCGATCCGGGCGACCAGAGCACCTCGCTAATCGCCGCGGCCCGCGGATAGGCCATGTACCAGCGGTGCTTCGGATTGGAAATGTATTCACCCCACAGTTGGGCTTGTCCGCCGAGGACGTGTCTGGCTTGTTCGCCGGTGAGTTCAGAGGGGACAGGCTCAAACTGATATGTCTTTTCCAGCGGGATAAAGCCGCCGATGGCGCGAGGTTCGGTTTTTGCCGGTCCCTGGTAGTAGTCGAAGTATGCGTGCGAAGTAGGCGCCATGATCACGTCGTGACCGGCTTTTGCGGCGGTGATTCCTCCACCCTGCCCCCTCCAACTCATCACGACCGCCCCCGGCGCAAGGCCGCCCTGGAGAATCTCGTCCCAGCCGACCAGCCGACGACCGTGGCGCGTCAGAAATGCATCCATCTGCTTGATGAACCAACTGTGGAGTTCGGTCTCGTCCTTCAGGCCCAGATCGCCGATCAGCGCCTGCATTTGGCGGCTTTGTTTCCAATGGCCCTTGTTCGCCTCGTCGCCGCCTATGTGGATGAATCTGCTGTCGAACAGTTCCATTACCTCGGCTAACACATCCTGCATAAAGGCGACAGTCTGCGGACGCGGCGCCAAGATTCTTTCGTTGGCGGTCCAGCGTTTTTTCGGCGCGAGGTTCTTCAGTTTCTCCGGGTACAGGCCGAGGCGAGGGTAAGATACAATCGCCGCCCCGGTATGGGCGGGCATCTCGATTTCCGGAACGATGGTGACGTAATGTCGGATCGCGTAACGAACCAGCTCGCGGATGTCGTCCTGTGTGTAGAACCCGCCCGGATGTTGGCTGTCGCTTTCATGAGCACCGCCACGTCGCATCGTCGTATAATCCATCCACGCGCCGATGTCGGTGAGTTGCGGATACTTTTTGATTTCGATCCGCCAGCCCTGGTCGTCGGTCAGGTGCATCTGTAGGCGGTTGAACTTGTGCATAGCCATCACATCGATGAAGTGTTTGACATCCTTTTTAGATATGGAGTGCCGAGCGGGATCGATCAGCAGCCCGCGCCATTTGAATCGCGGACGGTCGGTAATGCGCACACACGGCGCCGTCCACTCGACTCCGTCTGCCTTTTGGCTGCCAAAGACAACCGGCGGCAGCAACTGTCGCAACGTCTGGATGCCGTAGTAGAGCCCGGCGGGCTTAAAGGCCCTGATCACGATGGACTGCTTTGTCACCGTCAACTCATATCCTTCTTCACCAGCCTTATCTTTCAGCGCGGGTTTGATTTCAAGTCGTATAACATTTTCCCCCGTCGACGCGTCCTTGGCCAGGCGCAGTCGATATCCCATCGCCGGCGTCAGATCATCGATCAGCTTGTCCGCCTCGACTCGGGCCCGGCCGGACGCGACCACCTGCGTCCCGGTCGTAAACCGAAATAAGCCCTCACAGGCTTCCAATGCAGCCGGCTCAGGAATGATCTGTATCTTCGACTGAGCATCCCGAGATTCGTCTTCGGCAATACAAGGCGAAGCAACGCCAAAAGTTATACCTGCGATAATGAACCCGATTAGAATGGAAAAACGTGTAATCATGGCGTATCAATCTCCACGGGCGCGAAGTCAATGATGGCGGCATCTATGACGTATCCCACGTGAGTTATGGATTTTAGCGGCCGCTGGATCCGAGCTTCTATCGTCTGGCCGTTGGCCGTGTAGACTATTCTTTGGGCCTTCAGGTCGACTGTTACCTCGATCTGGACGCCTTTATTGTTGGAGACGTCGATTTTAGCACTTTTGGATGCGCCCTTGAGCAACGGTCCCTGGATAATCGCGGCACGCGGCGTTCTGAGGCGTGCGCCGCACTTAATGAGCGCTGCATCGGCAGCGCCGTCGCCGAAGGCGAGGTATCCATTTCGCTGCAAACCGCTGTTGTCTGCAACAGCCTTCATGCGGGTTTTGAACGTAGCAGAATCCGTGATGGGTTGGTCCAGCTTCTTGACTGCTATGCCGACCTGCTTCTTGCCCGTTCCTTTCAGGCGATAGCCTAACTTCGAGGCGGTCACCCGGCAGCGCGATACTTTTGCGAAATCGCCCTCCTTGCGCACCACAGGCGGCAGGAGATAGTTTGGGTCTTCAGGCTCATCCCAGATGATATTGATGGGCCTGGCGTCGATAGTCGGCAGAGTGGCGTGATTGGTTGGCCCAAGGCGGACGGCGCGTCCATCGGCGGTGGTGATATAAAGGCTGCCTGCCGCAACGGCCATCCCGTCGAAAACGGGGATGGCGCCCAGGGTATAGCGGGCGACGACTTTGCCGTCGGTCTTGGCAATCGCCCACAGTTGCCCGCCGCTTGGGTCATGGAGGGCTTGGGCCTGTCGCTTCAAAGCAGCCTGCACCTCGGGGGCGTCTGGATTATGAAAGGCGCGTCGTTCATCGAGGAGGTCGGGCGGACCTGCGATGAAGATCATGTCGCCGGTTGCCGCCATTGCGCGGGCGAAAACCGTCGGTTGATCCAGCGTCCACTGCTGGTTGGCGGCGGTAAGGTCTTTGGTCGGGAAAAAGTGTCGCAGCAGCCAGTCGGATGAACCGGTATTCTTGTAACTGGAGCGGGCATTCATTTCTCGCTCAGCCTTGGCTACCCTGGCGATAGACTCTCGCGTTACGATCTTGTCGGCGGCAAAGAGCTGATACTCCACTACGGATGAGTTGACCATGTACTGCGGTCTGCGCCCGTAGCCGTAAACGCGCCGGTCGTCGAAGCAGAGAATCCGGCCCGACGGCACGAGTCGTTCGGCCTTAAACCACCCGCCGTACCCGCCTGTTACGCGGCGGCCGAACGTCCAGTAAGAGCGGAAGAACCATGAATCGTCAAGGAAACCGTTCTGGCAGAAGATGTGGAAATCTTCCGGGTTTTGTTCGGTTACGCTCTCCAGGGCGATCTCGAGTCGCTTGCCGTCGAAGGTGATCTTCTGCGAACGCATCCAGATGTGCCGTCCGTCGCAGGACAGGATGTCGGAATGGGCAACGGGCATGTTGTTGCCCTGCGTCTTCTTGAGATATGCAATGTGCATATCATCGCCGGTTACGGGGTCTTTGTCGTCCATGATGGTTTCGCTCAGGAGTTTCCCCGTTGTCGCGTCGAGGCGGAGGAAGCGGATTCCGCCGTCAATGTACATGTTTCGACCGGCGGTGCAGTAGAGAACGCCTTCGCGCACCAGTATGCTGCCATGGACGGGCCAGGCCGATTCGAGTTGTTCCCATGCCATCATGCGCCGGTCAACCGGAGCAGCGCGGAACCGCCACGCCAGGACGCCGTCGGCGGCTTGCAAGGCGTAGACATATCCGTCTGCTGAACCAAACAGAACGAGTCCTTTGAAATATGTCGGCGGCGAGTCGATGCGTCCGCCGGTGGTGTAAGACCAGAGTCGCCGTCCCGTCTGTGCGTCCAGTGCGAACAGCGTGTGCGTGTCGATGGAGGCGACAAAGAGTTTGCCGGCGGCGACGGTCGGCGCACTGAGACGACCCTGTAATTTCGTCTGCCAGGACTGCTTTAGCCGTACGGAAACCACGCTCGAGGAGGCGCCGCTGCGCGCTGCATCGTGGCGATATGTGGGCCAGTCGGCCGAATCGGCGGACGGTCCGGCGGCTTTGCCGTATGCAGGTCCGCGCTGAAGGCGGCTGGCGGGAGTTTCGGGCAGTTGTATTGGTCCGGGCGCCAGGGCCTTTAAGCCGGTGAGCTTGGCTTCCATCTGGCAGCCGCAGGAGTCCATCGGTGCGTATAACATTCCGTTGCACGGCATGACGCCGTATATGCAGCCGCCGCGAACCCAGTGGTGCGGTTTCCAGTGTTCGGTCGCCAAGTCGATAAACTCGGTGCCGTTGCGTGCGGTGAGCAGATACTTGCCCGCGGCCTTGGCGGGATAGCAGCGGTGGTGGAACCAGTGGACGTTGACATCCGCCGGGAACTCCTGAACCACCTTTCCGGTTGCCGGATCGTAGCCGGCAAAAGCACCGCTGTTACTGCTGCCTGCAATGTCGCCTGTCCAGACCAGACCCCGGACCACGAAGAGGTCCTTGAGGGACTGATGCCCGCTGGGGCGATGGGTTTGTTCCCAGAGCTTCTTTCCGTCGGCTGCCGACCAGCCGGACATTTTACCGTTGTTGGCGGCTAACAGCACCACGTCTTTGTAGATCAACACGCGCGGTCCTGTATTGGTATGAACGGGCAACCCGGTCGGTGTGGGCTCGCTTTTCCACAGGACAGAACCGTTGCGGCGGTCCAGACAAACCAGTTTCTGTCCGTCGTGGAAGACGAGGCGATTACCGTCAGCAACCAGGGAACAGGGAGCGACAGGAGCTTTAGCCTCCCACAACAAATCACCAGAGTCGGCCCGGTAGGCGAGTATCCTGCGCGGCGTCCCCTTCCAGCCCCAGCCGGGGTTGGCTTTGCGCGTGTTTGCCCAGACGTAAGTATCTTTGCGACGCCAATCGGGCAGTGTTGACCTGGAAGTGTCTGCCACGAAGAAGGCAACGCCTTCGGAGACAACTATCTCCCGTGTATAGTCGCTGCCTTTATATTCGAGCACGGTCTTTCCGCTCGCCGCGTCAAGCGCTGTTACCGGCGCGTCGATGCCGAGGGTAACAAAGACGCGCTCGCCCACGGCCACGAGGCGGCGCAGCAAATGAGCCGGTCCGCTCTTTAGAGGATACTGAGCGGTATTCCACTGGTCGATACCGCGCTTCCACAGAATGACGCCGTTAAACGCATCGCGTCCGATGAGCCGCCACTTGGGTGGAAGCTGGATCGAGTCCCTGGGCCCTTCATCCAGGATATAGAACAGGCGACCTCTGGCCGAGACCATAGAGGTCATGCTCGCCATGTGGTCGTGATGTCGCGACCATCGCGGGCTGCCTATCCACTGGAGTCGCTCGGGCGGGGCGACGATGGAATCATCCGCTGCGGGATTGCCGTCTGGGCCGTGGAAGTAATGTGTCCATTCGTCGATTTCATCCGGCCAGGGTTTGACGACCTTCTTCCATTGCCCACCACGCTTCAGCAGAGCAACGCCCTCCGGGGCGAGCACGCGAAGCAGTTCGGCTTCGGCAACGTTGGCCGGTTCGTCGGCGACGATCAGATTGACAAGATTGTCGGCGTAGGGCAGATTTCCGCCATCCCATTGATCGACGCTGACAGGACCGTAGACGCCCTGGGCAATAAGACGACTTCGCGCCGCGGCGATATTACCGGCGTCCGTGTCGAGACCGTGCACAAAGTACTGATCGCCTGCGCGCAGAGCAGCCGTAAGCGCTGCGTCTTTACACCCCAAATGCACGATGAGGCCGCCCTTTGTTTGAGATAATGCGAGCAATTCGGCGGCATCGTCGGCGACCGCCAAATGAGCCGATGGCAACAGGCACAGAATCACGATTGTTAGGAAACTGAAAGTCCACTTATTCATGAGATAACCTCCTTTGAATTACAAGCCTATTATATTATCTGAAACGCAAAATGTCAACGATTTGCGATATTCGCACAGGATGATTGAAAACGATACCTCAAAAGACGTTTGTATATATGCCTTCGTATGGTATACTGTGCTGCAACCTGACTGTCAGGCGGCGGAGCTAATAAAATTGACCGGCATATACCGGGGGTATTAAAACTGATATTACATACACCTTTCAAACTTGACACATCTTTGGCGTCAGTATTCTGGGCGTCGGGGGACGGCCCTTATGACAATACACGAAGAGCCCTTTCGAATATGGATCTATCGCCGGCAAAGGGCAAACGCGTACTGCTAAAGCCCAACGCGGGTCGCAATGCGGCGCCCAAAACCGGTATCACAACACATCCGCAGGTAGTCGCCGCCGCAATTGACGCCTTCAGGGAAGCAGGCGCCGAAGTCGCCGTGGGTGAAAGCCCGATCACCGGCGTGAAGATGGCCGAGGCCTTTGAGAGCACCGGCATTGGGGCTGTTGCGAAAGCGCGAAACTGCCCGTTGATCGATATGGATGTGCGGCGTTATGTGCCCCTTGAAATCCCCGCCGGTGTCGCGATGAAGTCGCTCAAGCTGTGTGCCGAGGTTGCTGAATATGACATCATCGTCTCAATTCCCGTGATGAAAACGCATATGCACACAGTCGTAACGCTGTCCGTGAAGAACATGAAAGGATGCTTGTGGCGGCGATCGAAAGTTGACTTTCATATGTTGGACCCGGTTGCCGGATACGAGGAGAAACCTTTGGACATAGCCATTGCCGATATGTCTTCGGTTCTGCGCCCCCACCTGTCGATCATCGACGGGACAATCGGCATGGAAGGATTAGGGCCCAGCGCCGGCGCACCCAAGGCGTTGGGGGTGGTTCTCGTCGGCGCCGACGCCTTTGCGGCCGATGCGCTTGCTTGTGCGATAATGGGAATATCCGCCTTTGATGTGCCGCATCTGCGTATGGGCGCCGAAAGAGGACACGGCCTGATTGATCTTGATTCAATAGACGCTTCTCCTGAAAACTGGAAGGATGTTCAAAGCTCTTTCGCTTTGCCTCCCGACAATCTCTCGATAGAATTTGCAGGATTCAATATCATGGATCGACAATCCTGCAGCGCATGCCAGTCAACATTACTGATGTTCCTGCAAACATACGGACAGTACATGCTGGACAGCGCCCCCGACGATAAGGACATCGTAATCGCTATCGGCAAAGGCCATGAAAAGCTTCCGTGCGGAACCCTGTGTGTCGGCAACTGCACGGCCGGGCACAAAGAATGCGGCGTTTTCGTCTCCGGCTGCCCCCCCGTATCAAGCGAGATACTAAAAAGATATTTCGAATCCCAGGGAAAACGCCCAAATTACAACGAACAAAATAACGACCTTTGAGACAGAAAGTCAACCGGTATTCAAGAGGACACGAACATGTATTTGCTCGGATATGACATCGGAACTTCATCTATCAAGGCGACTCTTATGGACTCGCAGACCCAGCAGGTTAAGGCGTCGGCGACCTGTCCTGAGAAGGAAATGGAGATTATCGCCGAAAAGAGCGGCTGGGCGGAACAGCATCCGGAAACATGGTGGAAAAACGTCAAGGCCGCCACCGCCGAGATACTCGCAACGGGCGATATCGATCCGGCCGACATCGCCGCAATCGGTATCACGTATCAAATGCACGGCCTGGTCTGCATTGACAAGGACAAAAACGTTCTTCGCCCCTCGATAATATGGTGCGACAGCCGGGCGGTCGAATACGGCAAAAAGGCCGCCGAAGAAATAGGACCCGAAAAATGCCTCCGGCAATTGCTAAACTACCCCGGCAACTTTACCGCGACAAAGCTCAAGTGGGTAAAGGAAAACGAGCCCGACATCTACGTTAAGATCGACAAGATCATGCTGCCCGGCGACTACATCGCCATGAAGATGACCGACCGGATCGTTACGACAGTGTCGGGCCTTTCGGAAGGCATCTTCTGGGATTTCAAGAACTCCAGGGTCGCCGATATCGTCCTGGATAACCTCGGCATATCCGGCGATCTGCTTGCCGATGCTCTTGACACTTTCTCCGATCAGGGTGAACTGACAAAGGCTGCTGCTGCTGAATTAGGCCTCAAGGCCGGGACAAAGATTGCCTACCGCGCCGGCGATCAGCCGAATAACGCTTTTTCGCTCAATGTTCTCAATCCGGGAGAGATAGCCGCTACAGCGGGGACCTCCGGTGTCGTCTATGGCATTGGCGACAAGCCAAACTATGACCCCAAGTCGCGCGTCAATACATTTGTTCACGTAAACAACACCGCCGACAACCACCGCTACGGAGTACTGCTCTGTCTCAACGGAACCGGCATACTCAACAGTTGGCTAAAGCACAACATCGCAAAGGCTGGCGAAGATTATCCGCAGATGAATGAACAGGCCGCAACCGTCCCCGTCGGTTCGGACGGTCTTGTGATTCTGCCGTTTGGAAACGGCGCCGAGCGGACGCTGGAAAACAACGATATCGGTGCATCCATTCACAATATGAACTTCAACACCCACACAAATGCCCACCTGCTCCGGGCCGCTCAGGAAGGCATTGTCTTTGCGCTCAACTACGGGCTGGACATCATGCGCGATATGGGCATCGAGATCAAAACAGTTCGGGCCGGCTCGGCTAATATGTTCCTCAGCCCGCTGTTTGCCTCCGCCTTTGCAACTGTTACCGGCGCCGGCGTCGAATTGTACAACACCGACGGTTCACAAGGCGCCGCACGCGGAGCAGGCGTAGGCGCGGGCGTTTACAAAGATTTCGCCGAGGCATTTACCGGCCTCAAGAAGACCAAAACCATCGAGCCCGACACCGCCCTCCAGGGCCAATACGCCGAGGCTTACCGGAACTGGCACAACGTCCTGGAGAAACAACTGAGTGACTTATAGAAATCTTACTGTGGAAACTGATAAAAGAAAAACGGAGGATTGAATGGATCGCAGACAATTTCTTTCACTCTCGGCGCTGACATGCTGTAGCACTGCTTCAAATGCATACGCTGTCACCGAATCTAACGCAAATCGCATTTGTGACTTCGACATCGCCTTTATCACCGACGTTCATATCGAACAGGGCCAAGTCGCCGTCGGCAAGTTCGCCAAGACGATCTCCGAGATCAACTCGCTCAAATCGGCATTCGTATGGGACATGGGCGACATGAGTCTCTACCCCGACTCCGGTCCTGCCTACATCAATTGCGTCAAACAGCTTACTATGCCCCTTTACGCCTGTCCCGGCAATCACGATGTGGGCCTGAACGACACCAATCCGCGCAGGCTTTTTAACAGTTATTTCGGTCCCGCGTACTATTCTTTCGATTTCGGCGGCGTGCATTTCATCACGCTCGACGCTAACATGGTCGTCGCCCGCCAGGGCAAGAACACCGTTGACGCCTGCCTCGACCCGAGTCAGATGACCTGGCTTAAGGCTGACTTGCGGGCAACACCACAACAGACCCCCATCATCTGCGGCGTGCATATCCCAATCGTTTCAACCTATATCAAACGACGAGGCGGGGGGAGTTTTCCGAAAGATTTCTCCATTGCACCGCAGTTCAACAAAGAACGCGCCGATGATCTTATCAATATCCTCTCCGCTTATAACGTCAAACTCGTCCTTCAGGGACACGCCCATGAAAACGAACGCATCACCGTTAAGGGCATTGAGTTTGTATCGAGCATTTCCGTCTGCGGCTGCTGGTGGCGCGCCGGCCAGGGATTTGAACGCGGCGTTGACAACGTCCCGCGAGGCTACCGCATCATTGAAGTAAGAAGCGGCGTCATAAGTCATCGATATGTCTCAAGCTGCGAATCGAAAGTAGACGGCCAGGGTGAATTCATGGGCCTGAACAAACCGATCACGCCTTCAAAGAGCACCGCCGTTATCTTTAACTGCTACGACGCCCCCAATGGCTCCACGGCAAAGACGCGTATCGACGTCGCCCCATGGTCACCGATGCAGCAGTACACGGAAAAAGGTGGGTACATCAAAATGCAAATGCCCCACCACTTCGTCCTCCGCACAGACACAACGAAACTCACACAGGGCAAACACCGCATCACCGCTCACATCACCTGGCCGGATGGAACCGTTGTCGAAGAATCAACAGGCTTTACCCTTGCCACATAGCACACGAAAGGAAACAAAATGTGTTACATTCCTGCAACCGAACGTTACAACGATATGAAATACAACCGCTGCGGCGCAAGTGGTATTCGGCTGCCGGCGATTTCGTTGGGCCTGTGGCATAATTTTGGCGGGGTCGATACGTATGAAAACTCACGGGCCATGATTTTCACGGCGTTCGATGCGGGCATAACGCATTTTGATCTGGCGAATAATTACGGGCCGCCGCCGGGTTCGGCGGAAGAGACATTCGGCAGGATTCTAAAGACCGATTTGGCCGGTTATCGCGATGAACTGATCATCTCGACAAAGGCCGGCTACCTCATGTGGCCGGGGCCGTACGGTGAATGGGGCTCCAGGAAATATCTCACCGCATCGCTGGATGCGAGCCTCGAACGTATGGGCCTGGATTATGTCGATATCTTCTATTCGCACCGCCCCGATCCGGACACGCCGCTGGAAGAAACGATGTCGGCGCTTGACCGCGCGCTAAAACGGGGCAAGGCCCTCTATGTCGGCATCTCATCGTACAGGTCCGACATGACCAGCCAGGCAATCGCCATCCTGAGAGAGTTCGGTGATCGCTGCCTCATCCACCAGCCCAAATACTCCATCCTCGACCGCTGGGTCGAAGATGGCCTGCTGGACGTGCTCGAAACCGAAGGCGTCGGCTGCATCCCGTTCTGCCCGCTGGCGCAGGGCCTGCTGACGGACAAGTACTTAGACAGCATACCCCCCGATTCCCGCGCGGCAAAACCGCACGGCTTCTTGAAGAAGGAGACGGTCACCGCTCAACTCCAAAAAAAACTCCGCGCTCTCAACGACTTGGCGCAGAAACGAGGCCAATCGTTAGCACAAATGGCTTTAGTCTGGGTGCTCAGGGACAAACGCATCACGTCAGCCCTGATCGGAGCAAGCCGCCCCGAACAAATCACCCAAAACATCGCCGCTCTGAAAAACACAACCTTCACCAAAGAAGAACTGACCGCAATCGACAAAATTGCCGGATAGCAGTCTCTCTTGCGACAGTCGTGTTATCCTTCGGCGGTTTTTTCATCGTAGTAGTCCAGGTCGCTGATGGGCAATACCACCGAGGTTGCTATATTGACCAGATGCGCCATAATGCGCTTGAAATGTCGTGCGATGAGCGTGTAGCAGACAGCCTGATTAACCGTCAGATCGCTGGCGGCAATCACCTCGATTGTCTCATCGAGCTTCTTCGCCATCGTCGTCTCGACATCCCATGAAGAGATCGCCCTGGCATTATCCGACTCCATGAAGGCTTCTTTCGTATTGGTAAAAAGTTCTTTGACCTCGTCTTCAAGATGGTTGAAGTATTTGGCGAAAAGCTCACGGTTGATCGGCTCGTCCAGCAGCCCCGTCACCTCATAGAGGTTCTTGGCATAGTCGCCCAGCCGTTCGGCGTCCTTGACCACACTCATCAGGAGCAGGCACAGGGACGTCTCGAGTGTCGGCTGAAGCGTGAGGTGCTCGACGATTCTCTTGCGAATATCTTTTTGCAGTCCGTTCACCCGCTTGTCAATCTCATATATTTGATCTTTGAGAGCGGGGTTTTCGACATGGTTAAAGAGGGTGTCGCAGACCAGTTTGAACATGGTCTCGGTTCCTTCCAGCATCTCCTTGAACTGGCCGAGAACCTGTGTCAGAAAATCCTTTCCCCTCCAGAAACCCAGTAGATTGTTAAACATCTTCATAACTCCTATTTTAGAATCTTAGAAATAAAAATCAATACCGTTGGCAGTAAAAAGAATACGCCCAAGACGTACGCAAAGGCATAAGCCCTGTTTTTATACGCCACATCTCCCAGCCAGTGAGCAAGGAAAAGAGGCACTCTTCTCAGCGGTTTTATCGGATACAGGCAAAACACACCGACCAGATTGAAAAGGAAATGTACGAAGGCGATAATAATGGCCGAAATGTTGCCCGTTGCAAACGATGCGAGAATAGCCGTTGTGGTCGTGCCGATATTTGCGCCCATTGTGATGGGAAATATGCCTTCAACCGTCAGCACGCCGGAGGCAACCATCGGGATCAAGAGCGATGTTGTGATGGAACTGCTCTGGACAAAGATGGTAAAGGCCAACCCCGCAACCAGCGCCATGAAACTGTTCCTGGCAATCACATTGTTCAGGACGATTTCGGCCCGGTTGACCACGAGCGATTTCATGATCTTAACAATATAGTACAAGGCAACAAAAAGGAATGCCGCCGACAGCGCCAACATCACAATATACGCCGCCGACTTCGACTCGCTGAATATGCCTGTGGAGATATTCTGAATCACGCCGACGGCGGGCTTGACGATCATCTTAATGGGACTGGTGAATTTCACTCCCCCGACATTGCTGAACATGGTGCTCATAAGTGTGGCGCTTTTCTCGAGACAATGCGTGGTGATTTCCAGCGGGAACATGACCGCCACACAGATGAAATTGAAAAAGTCATGAACCGTCGCACCGCTTATCGCCCTCTTGAATTCCTCGCGCTGGCCGACGTGCCCTAACGACACAAGGGTATTGGTTACCGTCGTTCCGATGTTGGCGCCCATGATAATAGGAATTGCGTTGCCGACAGAAAGCTGTCCCGAGCCCACAATGCCCACTACGATGGATGTCGTTGTAGAGGAACTCTGGACCAGGCTGGTTGCAAGAATGCCGATGAACAGGCCCACGAAGGGATTGGAAGTGGTGCTGATAAGGTTCTCGGCAAATCCCTTGCCAAATCCCTTAAAAGCCGCCCCCATCAGGGCGATACTGAGCAGAAAAATATAGAGAAAAAATAAAACGCCGACGATTTTAAGGATAACTTCACTGTTGCCCTTCTTCATATTTGTCTTCCTAACAATACAACACATACATCCAGGCCGAAACACCAGCCGATGTATATAATCGTCACCTCCTGTTAAAGGCGTATTAGCCTTGTGTTAGAAATGTATTAGAGAGCGGAATTCTGCATCATTTTGTGAAATGGCATTTGTCTCAGGAAAGCTGCACGTCCGGACCCGCCGGGATGTGAATTGTGAATGTGCTGCCTTCGCCGGGGCTGCTTTGGGCGCTGACCCGGCCGCGGTGGACCTGCGCGATGTGCTTTACGATGGCAAGCCCCAGCCCCGTACCGCCGAGTTTTCGGCTGCGGGCCTTGTCCACACGATAGAACCGTTCGAAGAGTCGGGGTAGATATTTGTGCTCAATACCGCAGCCGTGGTCCTGTACGCTTATCTGGATTTCGCTGACGACCTGCTGTGCCCGGATATGGACTTCGCTGCCCGAGTCGCTGTACTTGATCGCGTTGTCGATGAGGTTGACCAGCGCATGTTCCAGGAGGTGATCATTGATATAGGCCGTCAGATCCTCGTCGCAGTCAACTATGATCCTGATTCCTTTTTCGGTACTCTTGATTTCACACAGCCCTGCGGCCGCATCGATAGAGCTTCTTATTTTCTCCCTGCTGAGTGCGATCTCCATGGTTTCGGTTTGCTGCTCGAGCTTGGAAAGTGCCAACAGGTCGTTAATGATGGCATTCAAGCGGCCTGCCTGCCTGGCGATGATCTCCAGAAACCTTTTGGCGTCTTCGGGTTCGTCCATAGCCCCGTCGATAAGCGTCTCCACGAAACCCTTTATCGAAGTGATCGGCGTCTTGAGTTCGTGTGAAACATTCGCCACAAAATCCCTTCGCACCCGTTCCAGTCGCCGAAGTCGGGTGATGTCGTTCATCACGACCACGGCGCCGATTCGCTTCTGCATGCCGTCCCGCAATGCAGCGCCATGTGCGTGCAGGTAGCGTTGCTCCGGAACCTCGTCAAGCACGATTTGTCCTTCGATGGGCTCATCGCTTTGAAGGGCCCGCTGGACAAATTGCTGCAAGTCGGTATTACTGACGATTTCATTGAGGTTTTTGCCCTGCACATCTTCGGCGGCTGCACCGATCAGGCGTGCGCCGGCCTGATTAATACTGATGCACCGGCAGTCGGCGTCAACGGCGATAACACTTTCGACCATACTTGAAAGCACGGCCTGCTGCTCGTTGCGGCCTCGCGTGATTGTGCGTATCCTTTCGTCAAGTTCTCCGGCCATTTTGTTCATGGCCCCGGCAAGGGCGCCAATTTCAAGCGAATTGCTCTCCGATAACTGATGTGTAAAATCACCTTTGGCAAAGAGTTCGGCGCCCCGCCGCATCTCCTCAAGAGGCCTGCTGATTTTCCGCGCCACCAGAAGACTCAAAACCGCCGCCGCCACCGCGACAAGGAAGCCTGCAACAGCTATCCTGACATATATCGCCAGCAACGCCTTATCTATCGAAGCGACTGCAACCGAGGTGCGCAGGATCCCGACCGTCTCATCGGCGCGTCTCATCGGTATCGCCACATACATCATCTTCTGGGCGAGTGTCTTGCTGAATCGCGTTTCGACACCGGGTTCACCGGTACCGGCAAGCGCCTCGATAATCTCCGGTCGGTCGGCATGATTGTCCATAGCCGCCGGGTCCTCCTCGCTGTCGCCCACGACTCGACCGGAAGGCAGTATGACGGTAATGCGATTGGAGCCGGAATGACCGAGTTCCTTGCAGAGTGCATCGACCCTGCTGAAATCACCGGCTTCGTAGGCCTCATGAACAAGGCTGTCAATGAGGTGTGCAGCTTCCTCGAGACTCGCAGCGGTTTGATCAATATACAACTCGGGCAGCGATTGCGACGAGTACCACGCCACAGACACGAGCGAGACGAGTATAATCAGCAGAAATGACGGGTACAACTGCCACAGTAACGGTTTTCGCTGCATTGATTCTCACTCAACTGCAAATACGAGTTACAATTCCTTGAAGCGGTATCCCACACCTCTGACCGTCTCGATGTAGTTTCCCGCCGAAGCGAGTTTCTTTCTCAAACCCACGACCTGCACATCAATCGACCGGTCCGTGACCGGATAATCGGCGCCGTGTATCGCATCGACAATCTGATACCGCGTAAAGACCCACCCGGGTCGCGACGCAAGAAAATGCAGCAGCTTGAACTCCGTCGAGGTCAACTCTACACGCCGGCCCTGTACGATGACACGATGACGCCCCGGGTCGATCTCCAGGATACCCGCGATTAACACATCCGTCTGGGCCGGGAGGAGAGGCCTTCTAAGCACCGCTCTTACGCGGGCGATCAACACGCGAGGGCTGAAGGGTTTGGTGATGTAATCGTCGGCGCCGATCTCCAGCCCCGCCACAATGTCGGCCTCTTCGCCCCTTGCGGTAAGCATTATGGCGGGAATATGCTGTGTCCGGGCGTCGTTCTTGACGATCCTGCAAACCTCCAGCC
>JAGHBX010000523.1 GCA_021160785.1 Planctomycetota bacterium
AGGCCTGGGCGACCTGGATATCGGAGTCGCCGAGAAGCTTCGATATGGCTTTAATGCTCTTCTTGTCGCGACGTGCGCCCAGCGAACCGATAATGCCCGGCTTGAGCTTGCTGCTGACTTTCGGCAGCGCGTCCCGCATCGCCTCGACCGCCTTCTCGTCCGGAATGCGTTCCAGGGCGTAGCGTGCGATGTGCGAGGTCTTCTCGTCCGGTAGAAGAGCGGCGAGCGCCTTGACGGACTGGGCCGTGCCCACGACCCTCAGTTTGCGGCACACATAGTCCTGTGCGGATCGTGAGATGCCGCCGGCAAGTGCGTCCACCAAGTGCTTTTCCAGCGCCTTGCGTGCGGCGGCATCGCCGTGCGTGGCGATGATCGCCTGGTCTATAGGATTCAAGGCCTCGCGGTCTGCACCCCAGTCATAGGTCTTAAGCGTTTCCAATGCCTTGTCTACTGCGGCGGAATCCGTCTCGGCAGCGGCCTTGGCAGCGGCCATTGCAGCCGCTCCAGCCGCCAGCGTCATTTTTGTAATTTCTTTGCTTGTCATAATAAAGTCTCCTTGTCGCAACTATCGCTTTCTTAAAGTACCCAGGGCTCTCTTCTTGCAACGTCGACAAAGCGGTTGGCTTCGTCGTCGTCAATGAACTGCTGCTTGGCCGTGTCCCATTTCAGTGACCGCTCCAGTTCGTACACAGTGAGGAACAGATGGCACACTGTTGCGGTGTGGACCGCATATTCGATGTCACGGAACGGCCTCTTGCGCGTCTTGACGCAGTCGATGAAGTCACCGTAGATGCCGCCCGTTCCGGCGTAACTTGGGACAGGCTTCGAGGGGCCTTTTTCATCCGTGCCTTCCACTTGCAGGTTACCTCGACCCGGGTAATTATGGTGAATAAGCTTGCCGTTTGGGTAGCGGCAGGTCGCAAACTTCCTGCCGTTTTCGTTATGGAAGATGACTTCCTCGGGCTCCAGCTCTCTGACATCAATGGCGAAAGTCGCGCCGCCGAAATGATGGGCGCCCCAGTCGGTCATGCCGCCGCCGGAGTAATCCTTGAACGACCGCCAGCTTGTTCCGTTGATGCTGTAACTGCCGCTACACCGGTGGGGATGGTACGGCGCCCATGGGGCCGGACCAAGCCACATATTCCAGTCGAAGCCGTCGGGGATCGGCTCGCCTTTCTTGTTGCAGTCTTTCGGTAGCGGACCAACGTTAACGTTGATCGACTTGATGATGCCTTTGTCTCCATTCCAGCAGGGATCGACCGTCTTCCTGTAATCTCCAAGCACACGCTGGCTGCCGCCGGATACTACCCGACCATAACGCCGGGCGGCGTCGATCATCAGCCTGCCTTCGCGGAGCGTCCTGGTCTCAGGCTTCTGGCAGTAGATGTCCTTTCCGTTGCGGCATGCCTCGATCACTACAAGCGCGTGCCAGTGATCCGGTGTTGCGCAATGCACCGCGTCGATGTCATCGCGGACCATAATTTCGCGGAAGTCGTTGTAAGCTTTGCAGTCCTTGTTGCCGTACTTCTCGTTAATGCGGTTCATTGAGCTGTCGCGAACGTTCTTTTTTACGTCGCACATGGCAACGTACTGTACATCGCCCCGACCCAGGAATGCACGCTGGTCGCCCCCGCCCATGTTGCCGATGCCGACGCCGGCCATGACGATACGGTCACTTGGCGCGGTGTTACCGCCCTTTCCCATCGCGGACGCCGGGATCAAGTAGGGCAGCGCCACCGATGCTGCCGCTGCTTTTAGGAATGTTCTTCGACCAAGAGACGTGCTCCGGTCTTTCGTTGGTTTGCTCTTTTCGTTTGTCACGTGTCGATCCTTTCCTGGTTCAGTGTGGATAATTGCTTTGAGCCATGTCGATTCTGAATCTCACTTGCTTAATCATTATCGCATGAGTTACAGGGGATATTTCCTGAATACCCTCTCTCCCCACGACCGTCGCGAGGCTTCTGCTGATACTGACAGGAGTTTTGATTTTACGACCATTCGTACTGATTATACTCCCGATGCAAAGCAGAATCAAGGGGAAAACAGCGGCTTCCCTCGTACAAACCTGGCTGTGCCGGCAGCATGGAGTTATCCAGGGAATCTGGTCTGAACCACTGAAAGACGGACTGACACCGTGGTTCAGGGGGCGCCAGACGGTTATCGTATGCCGCCACGACGCATTTGCGGCGGTCCTTGCGGAGCTTCCCGGTCTGAAAGATAGCCGTCGCGATTTCTATCCAAATGACTGAAAGCTTCGGGGGGACCGTCAAATTCACTTCTGGAAACTTTTCCGTCGCCGTTAGCGTCAAGCCGCCGAACAAAATCACCGCCGCCAGTCGCCATTTTGCCCTGCGACATTAAATCTTGTTGTCTTCCAAAGCCGGGACGTCTTGCCGAATGCTTCATCTCGACTTTCGGGCCGGTTGCGCGAGGCTCTGCGACAGAGCCCCTCACGCAGCGGACGAAGTTATAGGTTCGCAAAACGTCTCCCTGCGGGCCGTGCGACTGCGGCAGTCGAGAACGATCGCCGCTTTTGGCATCGGCTCGCTGAGCGCCTGCGCCATGGACATCCATAAGTTGTTTTCCGCCCGTGCGTCTGTCCTGCATAAGACCTAAAGCTCTCCCGAAAGCAATATATACCGCCGAACTTGCCTGCGAGAACTTTGCGTGAGTTGTGCTTGTCCAGTAGTACGGGTAATCGCGCTTGCCCCCCTGGTTGGTAATCGGAGTAACTTCAAGAATCGCATCGATCGCGGCCGACTTTGTTACATCCGGGCAGCGAGAGTAGTCTACTATGCTGTGCAGTTCTTTTGCGTTTGGCAGTCGCCAGTCGGAGTAGCCTGCGTATTCGAGATTTTCCGCCCAGTCAAGAGCCTGGCGCCAGTTCATTGTGCCGTCTTTTGCTGTGCCTGCTTTAAGCTTGCCGCTGTCGATCTTCATCCACATCAGCCCCGTGGCTTTGTCTGTGACAGTGCCGTTGCCATTGTCTTTGAAGTCGTTTGCGCCATAGTCGCTATTGCCGCGGACGTACATGACATGGTATGTTTTTTCCCCGCGGCCCCTGATGCTTCCCACCGGATATCCCTTGATCCGCCCATCTGCAAAGTTAACGCCGAACAT
>JAGHBX010000396.1 GCA_021160785.1 Planctomycetota bacterium
AATAGCGTCCCTGCCGTGTATCTCCAACTCCACCTTGATTTTGTTAAGCCTGGCCTCCTGCGAGGCGGGCCAGAGGATTTTTGCCGAACCGACATCCACAAGCACACTGCGCGTAGCTATGGAACCGGCAAAATAACCTCGGCTGTCCATCTGTTCGAGTTCGTATTTGTCTATTCGGATATACAGCACAAGATCGGCGCCGGCCTTTCGACCGATCTGCGCCGGTGAAAGCCCCGCGTACGCCTGAACACGGGAAGGGGTGTAGCCCACAGACGCAACAATGTTGTTGGTGTCTACACGGACCTTATTGGTGAGGTAGCCGATGACCGCCGCATCTAATGCGCCCCGTACCTGAAAGCCGCCACCGCTGCTCCGGGCCTGGTCGATAAAGACCAGAATCCGGGATTCTGTGCGGTACAACTCGAATTCGGCGGGGACCTTTTTCTCATGTGGCGTCGGGGCGGCTATAAAACCGATGACATTGCAGCCGCCGGACCACACTGCCCCGATTACCGCCAGAAGGCAACCTGTTATCCTGATATCCATAATCTATTTTCCTTGAAATTGTTATAGCGACCCACTTTCGGCAAATGCCCGTGCAAGTGTCACCGCCCATCCACACAAGAAAACCACGACGATTGCAAGCACTGTAAGCCATATCGTGCGTTTGCTAACGCCGTATTGTAAAAACCTGAAGTTTACCCCAAAAACGGCTATAAGTAAAGAACAAATCGCGATCAGCACTCCCGCACAGCAAAATGCCGCTCCGGCAGGCTGAACATAAAAGGCCTCGAATATCCGCCCGGAAACGAACAACATGCCGCTGCGGGTTATATAGCACCCAATACACGGTAGGCCGAAAGACTGCTTGAACCCACAGGGACCGAGGATTCGGCCGGGATCCACCCATCCCCTGGCCGCGGCAGTGAGGAATACGAAAACAGCCGCAATCACGAGAAATATCGCCCCGGCGACGACCCTTTGGTGAACGGTCGGTTTGGGCGACTTCCTGCCGGGATTTGACTGTTGAACTACCATCATATTTACGATATAATAGAGGGCTGTCCGGTAATTGTCAAGTTGAAAGGGTGATCGTGGCGCTTGAACACAGCGAAATAAGTCGAATGCTTGAGGTGGCTGTCGTCGCCGCGCGGCTTGCGGGCCAGCGTGCGATGGAGGAAATCAAATACACAAAGGCCACCGTCAAGAATGGCGGCGAAATCGTTACACAGGCCGATATCAACTGCCAGCAGATCATTCTGAGCCGGATCAAGGAAGCCTATCCGGACCACGGCTTCATTGCCGAAGAAGGCCCCGACGGCAAGATGCTCTTTCAACCGCCACGGGCAGCCGAGCCGATCTGGTGGATTGTCGACCCCATTGACGGGACCACCAATTATTCGCACGGTCTGCTGGATTTTGCCGTCAGCATCGCCGCCCTCCACCAGGGCGAGCCGATCGTGGGGGTGATATTCGCCCCGGCGACCGAATCCATGTACACCGCCGCCAAAGACGCCGATGCACAACTCAACGCATCCAGAATCACTGTCGGCAAAGACGGTATCTCCGAGTTTACCAGTTTCGGTGTCGACAGCCACTTCACCGAGGATATGAAAAAAGGCATGTACGAAATCATGAACCGTACGCGTTTTCGCAATTTGGGCACGACCGCCCTGCATCTGGCCTATGTCGCCAAGGGCGCTTTGACGGGCACAATATCGACGGTAACGAAGATCTGGGATATCGCCGCCGGTGCGATTATCATCGAAAGGGCAGGCGGCGTGATGACCGACATAAAAGGCAAGAGCATCTTTCCTGTGGAACCGGACAGCTATACCGGCCGGCAATATCGAATTCTTGCCGCCAATAAAAAAACTTACCCCGAACTGCTGAAAATTTTCAGTTAGTCTGTCACAGGAGACACTGACTGACGTCATTATTATATAGTATCTGTTGTGGAAACAAAAAAACAGCCGATGTCATCCCCGCGAAAGCGGGGATCCAGAACGAATAGTCCGGATTCGGCGTTTTCGTGGGAATGACAAATATTGTTTCCGCAACAGAAACTATAAAAGTGAGTGATGGAAACAGTTTTTGAAAAGGAGAATTGAATATGTCCAGAAACAAATCGCTTATAATTGCCCTGTTGCTTACCGTTGTTATGCCGCTGAGTTCTGTCCTTGCGACTGCCCAGGTCGCCGGCGAAGATGTGGGCAGAAACATCATGCGCATGGCCCGCGAGAAAAAGACGGGCCGCAAGGAAACACCACCTGCTAAAACCGTGCAGGAGACTACGGCTGTTGCCACAAAGGCCGTCGAAGATGAGGCTGCCAAAACAACCAAAGTCGTACCGACACCCCCGGTTGCCGCCATAACCCTCGCTGTCTCGGGAGATGAGCTGCTCAACATCCTGCCCGCCGGTTGCCTGGCGTGTCTTCGCATCAACAGTCTCGACACCACGTTGGGCGCCGTCGATCAGTATGTCACAGGAATCTCGCCGTTTCCTGTAGGGTTGCTTGCAAAGGCGCAATTGGGTGAAATGTTGGGCAATCCCACTCTGGAGGGTATAAACTCCCAAGGCGATTTCGCTGTCTTTGTAACGGTTCTGCCGGGCAGCAGTGCCGGCGCCGACATGATGCCGGAGGTTGCAGTAGGAATGCTCATCCCGGTGACAGGCCCGGAGTTTAGCCAACGCATCCCAAACACTGAACTGCCCGGAACGAATCACGTTCTTGTAATGCTGGATGCAATGGAGTCAACGGATGCTGTCAGGAAGCAGTTGCTGAGCAGTTCGTTCGCCGCCGGTCTCACTGCCGCCACAGCCCGTGAGTCGAAGACGACGCCGGTCTGGGGCTATGTCAATATCGCAAAAGCCGTCGGGCTGTTCGGTCCCATGGCTTTTGCCCAGCTTGACCAGGCTAAGGAGATGATGATGCAGGCGAGTACTCAGCCGGGAGTCTCCCAGGCCAATACGGAGATGGCGGTTGCGTATCTCGACTTCATCGGGCAATACGCCGGGCAATTAGACTCGCTGAGCCTTAGCAT
>JAGHBX010000597.1 GCA_021160785.1 Planctomycetota bacterium
GCATGAACATGTTCGGCGGACGAAACTGTAAATACATCAACCTTGTCATCCACGATACGCGTCAGGGGATTAGTTGCTGGTCGGGCGAGATCGATCCGGAAATCTACGGCTGCGTCATCTACGGCAACGGCTGGCCCGCTACCGACAGGGGGCACGGCCACTGCATCTATACCCAGAACAAAGATGGCGTTAAGACCATTTCCAACTGCATCATGACGTGCAAATACGACGGCACTTACATGATGCACGCCTACGGCTCGTCGCGGGCTTATGTGGACAATTTTCTCGCGATCGAAAATATCGTTTACGGCAGGGGGCCTTTCCTGATAGGCGGCGGTCGACCCAGCAAGAACATCCGCGCGATACGCAATTATCTGCATGGAGTCAGTATGCTGATCGGCTATAACGCACCGTTCAATGAAAACTGCGAAATCCGCGACAACCTGATCGTCGACGGAAGCCTGCAAATCAACAACTACAAATCCGTCATCAACGAAAATAACCTGATCCTAAAGAAGGATGGCGTTAGGCCTCTGCGGACAAGGGCGATCATGCTGCCCAACAAATACGATCCAAATCGCGCCCACCTGGCAATCTACAACTTTGAAGGTACAGACCAAGTCAGTGTTTCCGCAGAAAGTTTTCTAAAATCTGGAGAAGCGTTCAGCCTCTACGACCCCACCGAGCTCTACGGCCCACCCGTCTTCATCGGCAAATGCGCCGACAGAAAGATCACCGTACCGACCCTAAAAGACTTTGCAGTCTACGTAGTCAAAAAGGCGACTAAATAATTCTACTAATAAATGGACCAGGTCCCTTTTATTGCCGCCGTCGCCAGGCGTGTCTGTCGGGAGTACTTGCCTTGCTTCCATTGCCGGATTGTGGTATATTTGGACCGTGGCAGTTGCGGATAGTGTCGCCATGGATATTGGCAAGGTATCGGAGACGGCAAGGATAAATCGCGGCAGGCTGGGAGGAGAAATGGCTATTAAGTTTGGATGTCCCAAGTGCGGCAAGCGTTTGTCGGCAGGCGACGATTATGCGGGGAAAGAGGGCAGGTGCAAATGCGGTGCCGTCCTAATCGTTCCCGGCGACTCGGACAGGATGAAGTTTAAGTGCACCCAGTGCGGTGGCGGAATCTCCGTACGAAAGGCTCACGCGGGCAAAAAGGGCAAGTGTCCGACGTGCCAGAATGCCGTCCGTGTTCCGCTGTTAGGGACCTTGCTTGAGGCGCATGGTCAGGCCGTCGGCGTCAAGCCAGGTGTTGCTGCTGCTGCGCCTGTTGCTATGATCAGCTTTGTGTGCTCGATGTGTAACGGTAATGTGGAGGTTCGGCAAAGCTCGGCGGGCAACATTATGGAATGCCCGAGCTGCGGCAGTTTTGTGGAGGTTCCGGGCGCCGAGACCGATCCCTACGGCGAAGGCATCGCTACCGTGGGTATAGGGCCGGGGATTGCCGACATGGAAGCGGGGGGAGAAGCCATCGTCAAAACGGGCAAGGTCGTCTGTCCGAGCTGCCAGCGCAAGCTGCCCGACAGTACACCGGTTTGCACCCGCTGCGGAATCTACATCAAAAACGGCAGGCCGATTCTCACGGCGTGGGACGTGGATCCGGACGAAGTCGAGAATAAGGCTCACGGGGTCGTAAAGTTCGTAAGCTGGCTGATACCGTTTGGAGTTTATCCGGTGTATTCCGAGGCGATGGGTACACACAAGCCTTATGCGACGTGGGGTATAGTAGCCGTTACCGTGTTGGTCAGCATCTGGTTTTCTGCTCTTAATATTTCGGGTTCGACGCAGATGAGGTCCGCCAAGAACCTCATGCTCTGGGGCGGTGGCGCCAAACCCGACCCTCAGCGGATTCAGTTGCTCTACGAGTACACCAACTACGGCGATGCGAAGGCATTCTACGCCAAGAGAGAGGCGCTGGGCGGCACAACGCCGAAAGCCGAGTTGGACGTCGCCGCCTTGAACGAATTGACTCCCGAGCAGAATTGCTTCGGCGAATACAGGCATGTGCAACTGATTACTCACGCATTCCTGCACGGCGGTATAATACTTCACCTTTCGTTTAAGTGTTTCGCGGTGCGGGGCTTTTGGGTTGTGCTTTTTTACATCATGTTCGATGTTATAGCCGTTAGCCTGGGGCAGAACACGGGCACCGCCCACTGGGCGCACATAGGCGGACTCGTCTGGGGTTTCATAATCGCCTACGGCCTGCTTGCCGGTCGAATCGCTTACTCAGGAAGCGACGTGGTGTCTCTGGTTCTGGGCAGGCACGCCTGGCGGATTATCGGCACGCCGCACAGCCGCCGGAAATGACCTGCGTGTTCGGTTAATCCAACCACTTTGCCGACCTGTTGGTTCCAGCGGCGGCTAAAGCACTTTTGTCTTGCCGGGCATGGCTATCTCGTAGGCGCCGTTGGCGTCGGGTTTTACGGGCGCCTGCGAATCCATGGTGTAGTTGTCGAGGCCGGGGGCTAATATCACTTTGGAGGCCATCGCCTCATCCCATGTGATCTTTTTGCCGGACTCGGCTGCCATCCTGCCTAATATGCCTGTCATTGCGGCCTTGGCGCAGCGGTCGGTTTCGTTGTAGGATTTATTGGTCCTGATTGCATCGAACAGTAGTTGGTGCTCGACGTCGTAGGCGTTGGAGCGCGGGCCCTTGTACTCCCAGATGCGATTTTCCGTCGTCTGGTTGTAGCCCTTGAAGATGCGAGGCTGCTTAACCCCCTCGCCTAAGACCGCGGAACCGGTCGTCCCGTGGATTATGTCGCCGAAGAAGCCCCAGCAACTGCTCATGTGTCTGCCCTGTGCGAACAATCTTGTGCCGTCAGGGAAGGTGTACTCGACGGCGTAATGGTCGAACAACTGGTCGGGGTGGGTGCGCACCTGCCGCCCGCCCTGGCCCTGTGCGGATACCGGCCAGGCGTCCTTGCACCAGCAGCATACGTCGAGATTGTGAATCAGCCAGTCTAAGATGAAGCTGCCGTTTAGCCATGTAAAGCAGCTATAGTTTTGGATCTGGTGAGCTAACTCGCTCATGCCGTCCTGCTTCGCGCGAAATCCGACCTGGTTGTGCTCGCGATAGGCCCAGCAGGTGATGAGGTCGCCGATGATGCCTTCGTGCAGTTTCGCCACCGCCTCCTCCAACGGTTTGGAGTGGCGGGACATCAGGCCGCCGGCGATCTTGAGGTTCTTCCTGTCAGCTTCTTTGCCCGCCCTGATGATGCGTTGAATGCCCGGCGCGTCGACGGCGAAGGATTTTTCCATGAAGACATTGCAGTTTTTGGCGACGGCGTATTCCATGTGCATCGGGCGAAATGCCGGAGGTGTCGCCAGAATCACTACCCCGCCCGGAGCGACACAATCGATAGCCTTCTTGTAAGCGTCCATGCCGACGAACTGGCGATCCTGTGGCACATCGACCTTGCCTGCGAATCGTGAGGAAGTATTCTTCAGGCTGCCTGCGAGCCGATGCTCAAAGACGTCTGCCATCGCGACTAATTGCGTCGGCCCGGTTGTCGTCAGTGCGTTGGCAATAGCACCTGTTCCGCGACCGCCGCATCCGACCATCGCGATCTTGATTGTGTTGTTCTCGCCGGCATACGCTCGCGTGGCCATGGCGCCGGCGATCGAGACGCCCGCCAAGGCGCCGGTAGTCTGCTTGAGGAATTCACGACGGGAAGTAGAATGTCCGCTATTGGCATCTTGATTGTTCATTGTATCGCCCTTTCTCTTTCTGGATTTAGCAATAGTCCCCCATGCCTCTTTTTGTATAGGATACCATGTTCGGGGAAAAACGCAAGGGGGGGAGGGAATTGTATATTGTATATTGTATATTGTATATTGTAGAATGTATATTGA
>JAGHBX010000167.1 GCA_021160785.1 Planctomycetota bacterium
CATTCCACTCGCCCGCCTTGAACCACTTCTTCACGTCATCCGCCGTCGGCTGAATCACCCACGCCCTGCCGCCCGTCTCGTACAGCCCACCGATATCCTCGGCCGCGGCAATCTCCGCCTGGAACCCGTGCACGCCCACACCGCCGGCAACCTCATCCGACCGAAAGTACAATCCGCTGTTGCCCTTGACCGCCTTGAACTTCAGCCGCACCGTAAAATCGTCATAAATATCATCGCTCACCAACAGCCCATGCCGCCTCTCACTCTGTTGGCTCGTCCCGGTTACCACACCGTCAAGGACCTCCCACTTGCCGCCCGGCAGCGCATGCCAGCCCTCAAGTGTCTTGCCGTCGAACATAGGCCTCCACACATGCCGCCCGATCTCCTGTATACGAATATTCCGCCAGCAAACCTGCAGCTTCGGATTGCCGCCGACACTGTGAACCTGCAAACCGATAAACCCCGTCATATCCATCGCATCAACCGCGTCGGTGCACGCCACACCGTTGATCCACGTCCGAATGTGATCGGCGACACACGCCACACGGAACTTGTTCCACTCATTTTCCTTGTACGCCTTGCCCGACTCCGAATCGGGCTCGACCTTGTAAATCCACCGCCGCCGCCGCGCTTCATCCCATATACCCCCCGAAACTCCCGAAGCAATCTCAACCTGGTACCCGTACACGTGCCCTTCGGCCGTGGCATGGCTGCGAATCTGCACACCGGAGTTCAGCTCCGCATCGCACTTAGCCTCGAATTCGAGCACAAAATCGCCGTAGTCGTTCTCCGTACACAAAAACGTATTCGGGCTCCCCTCGACCGTCGTACCCACAATCGCCCCATCTTCGACGTGGTATTTGGCAACGCCGCCCCTCACATGCCAGCCATCTAACGTCTTACCGTCAAACAACGACCGCCACTGCGCCACGTCGGCCTGCACGGCACAAACCGCAAACACCACAACAGCACTCGCCACAACAGATCTTCTCAATAAACAACACATAGCCTTTCCTCCATTCAAAAAGAGTATTATTTCCCGGTTCCCTGAATACAATATCACTATACCATAATCCCAAACCTGCGCCAAGAAAACCCAAATAATCAGCCGTTCGGGGTGTATGAAAAGATTCTGGTGGTTGGAAAGGAACTTGTAGGGTGGGCTCTTAGCCCACCGATAACGCTGGAATCGCGGGCGAGACGCCCCCGCTACTACACCGCAACACTCAACTGTCAAAACTCCTTATCCGAACCACCATAGATAAACTGCATCCCCCCCATATTCGGAATGATCGGCAGCAGATTCTCAATCGGCTTGAACGCATCCGACCAGTAAACAAAAAACGCCTTACCCATCAAATAATCGCGCGGGACAACGCCTTTGGTGTAGGTTTTCGTTCCATTGCCGATTCCTTCGCTCGCCCACATCCGGCTGTCGAGACTGATCGGGCTGTTGTCGCCGCAGGCGAAAAACTCATCGGGCCCTAAGTGGAACGGCTCGCCTTCTTTCGCCCGCAGAATCTGCGTGCCCGTGTAGTGGATATCGCGGAAAATCCCGATATGCCACAGTCGCATTTCACCGGCGCCGAAGATAGCCACCGCCGGCGTCCCGCGTTTGCTCTTATCGCCGATGTCATAAGGCCCGGCCCCCAGATCATGCCGCAGCCTCTCGTCGCCGAATTCCAGCACGAGCACATGGT
This sequence comes from Planctomycetota bacterium, assembly GCA_021160785.1. Classification (GTDB taxonomy): domain Bacteria; phylum Planctomycetota; class Phycisphaerae; order Sedimentisphaerales; family Anaerohalosphaeraceae; genus B28-G16. Next base: position 1,701 of record JAGHBX010000167.1, read on the forward strand.
CCACGTTTGCTAACCTAAACCGCTGCGCCTTGTTCGTCCGGGGCATTTCAATCGCACGTTTCTCTAATTCGACCGCCCTGCCGTCAACAATCTTCTCCAGCCTCATCACACCTTCAAAATCGACACTGCCGCGGTACACCACGCCGTACTTGGTCAACTCTACCCCGATCCGTCCGCGTTCGCCTGTGCACCTGACGTCAAAACGCACCATCAGATCGCTGCAAAAAGGCATCCTGTATCGCCCGTTGCTGTCGTTGTACGCATACGCCGCCCGAAAATCGTTCCCCACCGAGCTGTTATACGTCAGCCGGTGAATCTCGTCGGGATCGCCCTTCAGCGCAAAAACCGTCGGCCCGTGCGCATTCAGGTCCCAGTTCGAGTTTGAGTTCGCATCGTTCTCGAACGGCTGCCGCCACGATGCGGCGCCCCACTCATCGCCCGCCTCTTCGCCGGGCATAAGACGCCCCTGCCGCAGCATCTGGTAATCGTTATTGTAAATCGTCATCCACAGTTCTTCCTGGACCTTCGGCGGCTTCCGCGCGATTTGCCCGTTGATAACGATATCGCCGTCGACGATCTCCAGCGCCTCGCCCGGCAGCGCCACACACCGCTTGATATAGCTTTCCTGAGGGTCGACAGGGTTCTTGAACACGATCACATCCCACCTCTTCGGGTCCATAAACTTGTACAGGCATTTCAAAACAAGTATCCGGTCGCCGTTTGACACGGGGATCCCCATCCCCGCCGGAAGACTGTAACCGCAGCTTGGACACCGCGGCTGCGGCGTGCCGTATGAATCACCGCCAACGTCATATTCATACCCGCACCGCACGCATCGCAGGTGATAATGCGACCCACACAGCGTGTCGGCCATACTGCCCGTCGGGATACGAAACGCCTCGACAACATACGCTCGGAACACAAACGCAAGAATCAACGCCGTAACGATCAACTCCAGCGTACCGACAAGCGTCTCAACACTCGCACTGCGGCGACGCTCGGGATAACCAATACTTCCCTCAGAATTCTCAAACATAAAGACCCACAATAAAAACCAAAAACAAACAATCCACCCTCGACGCCCAAAATAACCCATCCCAGCCAAATAAGCCAGAACTTTTCTACCAGAGTTTCGCCGTCCTGCCCTGTCCCCCCCGCTGGCCGAAGGTCAGTCAAAGTTTATCCCGGCGCGCCGGGGACTTGTCGGGGTCATTCCGACCGAAGGCCCACAGGGCCGGAGTGGAGGAATCTGCAAAAACACCATCGCGAAGCGATCCAAAATCAATATACAATCGAAAATCGACAATAGAAAATCCTAACGCCCATCCAAGCCAAATAAGCCAGAACTTTTCCCCCGGAGTTTCCCCGTCCTGCCCTGCCCTGGCCGCACCCG
>JAGHBX010000025.1 GCA_021160785.1 Planctomycetota bacterium
CCCGCCACCTTCGGCTACGCCCACTACCAGCCGGACGGCTCCGGCGGATGGGAACTGGTCCTCGGCTGGATCAATGAGACCGTCGACCAGGAGGCCTGCGAGACCTCCGGCGGTTCAACGTAAGGGGGTCGTGGCGTGGGCGCACCCGGCAAATCGGTCGTGATCGAAGGTGGCAAGCGCGGCGTGCTCTTGGGCGGCAAGTCGGCCGTCTACAACGCCGAGGGGACCTGCCCGGCCTGCTGCATCGAGTTCTCGCAGACCTGGTCGTTCACCGACCAAGGCTTCATCGACGGCGGGCAGAACGGGGCGTACCGCGCCTACGACGACCCGGCCGACGTGCCGGCCAGCCCGTGGACTATCTTGGGCGGCGGCCTGGGCCTGCGGCTGGACTGGGAGGACGACAAGAACTGCATGAACCACAACCCGAATACCCAGACCGCCACGGCCACCGCCGAGATCGTCGTGCCGCGCGATACGCTTATGACCGTCACCTGGTCCGGCATGGGCGAGACGCAGGACCCGAATTACGAACTGATGAGCCTTTACGTCGATGGCAATCTCGTCGGCTCGGCCCACGCCCCGGGTGGCAAGCTCGGCTGCGCCGGCGGCATGGCCCCGGTCGTCTCGAACCCGCCTCCGCCGCAGCAGGTCACGCTGACGCCCGGCACGCACACCTTGTTCATCGACGCCACGACCAACGACCCGCTGTACCACTTTGGGGCTTGGTATCGCTTCGACCTGACCTTCGAGGAGGCCCCATAGGGAAGGACGCCGCCATGTCGAAAACGCTGATCCCGAAGATGAAGAAACGCTGCAAGGACTGCCCGCCGATGGTTATTCCGCCACGAAGCTACACGCCGTCGCGGCCAAGTTGCATCGAGTGTTGTGAAAAACACCTCGGTGCAGCTTACGTCTTGCTGACCGAGCTGAACGACCTGCCGGATGACCCAGCCGAGCGCCGCCAAGGCTTCTCCCGCCGCCTCCGCGCCATCGGCCACCTCTTTGAAGCCGAGGACGAGTCCCAGCAGTGGCCGGAACTCCACAACGCCATTCGCCAAGCCCGCAAGGCCTACCGGGCCGCTGGCACCATACTCGACTGGGAGTCGCTGGCGGAGAAAACCCGGCGGCCGCAGTAGACCCGGGTATCCATGGCCTGATTGACCTGAGCGACCCGTCGGCAAACGGTGTTCATTGTGACCCCGAAGAACTGCTCAACCTCGGCGTTGAGAATTCCAGGCACACCGCACGCCCTGCGGCCGCAATTTGGCCAAGGCGTAGATAGATAATCCCACTCGCCCAACCCCTTGAGCTTGTCGCCCGCCACCAGGAACCGCAGCGCGTCCCCTCTATCTCACGGAATTGGGGCAGCTGCTCCCTTTGACGAGACGCACTATTTTGGCTCCGGAAGCATACACTTTCACACTCATCATCCACTGACTACAACAGTATCTGGATGAACTCATCCGGGCCGGAAAAGATCTGGAGACCCTTGACGGGCCAAGACCATTTCTCACCGCTTTCTGTATCGCGGTAGGTTACGCGGCGGATTTCCTTAGCATAAAGGCCGCATTCTCCGTTGACGAAGTCGGCATTGAGAATGCTCACGGTTTCCAAGCTGCTGGCGGAAAGATTCGTGTCCTCGAAGAACCTGCCCGTAGTGCCTTTGATCCCTTTGATCTTGACCGACTTGATGGTGGCCACTGGGTTATCGAAGTCGTCGTGACTTGTGGCATACCTCGCTACACCGTTCTTGATCCCGGCCAAGAAGTCACTACCGTCAGTGGCGCCCAGTAGTATGCTGCCCATATTACCTGCTGTCCGAACAGTACTGTTGCGGGCGGTACCGGCCACTTGAAGTTTGTTCAGCGACATGCCGCGCTTGTCTTGGCCGGTCAGATTCAGAGTCGCACCGAGGTCGCCAACAATGCCGCCTGCACCGCTGCGGTCAGCTCGCTTGCCCTTGGTTATGATGTTCTTTGCCCAAGTGGCATTGAGCGAACCTGAGTCCCATTGGGCGGCCATGATGGTCCCGGCTGCACCGGCCAACGTGATCTGAGAGTCCAGTATCTTCCCCGCCACCTGAAGCCTGTTCAGTGACATGCCGCGCTTGTCTTGACCGGTCAAATTCAGGGTTGCGCCGAAGTCGCCCGTTGGAACGTTCTTGCGGTTTCCTCTGATCGAGATAATCGATGCCCACTGGGCTGTTAACGAACCATTTGTCCACTGAGGCATAGTGATATTGCCGAACGCACCCGTAACAACAATTTCGGAGTCCAATATTCCGCCTTTGACCGAAAGTCTCTTGGTGGAGTAGCCTCGCGCGTCTTGTCCAGAGATGTATAGTGCAGTCAGATCCCCAACGTCTCCATCGCCATCAATATCTTCCGGAAAGATTATGCCACCAAGTTCTAAGCCATTCAGGTTGAAACCTGTGATTGATCCTCTGATATCCACAGCTCTAATAGGAGCTTCCGATGCAATAAAAGCCACGGTTCCAATCTGTCCACGCCGCTCATCGCTTATCTTGCCTACATATGGAGCATCTGAGATAACTATCCCGATATCACTAATGGTGAGATCGCGTCCCAGAGTTACCGATAAAATCGAATCATCACGGCCAAACTTGACTTGCACATTCTCAGCTATTTCAGCCATGCCTCCTCCACCAAGCCTATAAACGGTCACCTTAGAAGAGCCTGTCGAATAGAAAGTGTAAGAATCCGCACCACCTACTTCGATGCCATCGACGTCAAAGACCGCATTCGCCTCGCCGACACTATCCAAGTAGAAAGTCAACTCTACTGTTTCGCCAGCATACGCAGATAGGTCTAAAGGACCTATTTCGATAAAGCTGCCTTGGGCGGAATCGATAGGAACAGACCAAATCAGGGTGGAGTCAATCTTCACCTCCATCTGATCGCCGTCACCAATTCCGGCAAGTCTGTACTGGAACGATAAGGTTGGAGCAACCTCAGGCACCTCTATCGTGGTGGTGATGCTCGCGGGAGAGTGTTCCTCAAGCCTCACGGCGTAATCACCTGGATCGAGCTCCACGAGGCGCACGCTTCCTTCCGAGCCAAACCCTACCAAACCGGCTGTAAAGGTCCCGTCTGGAATATCAGGTGCCCATGTTAATGAGTACTGGCCAAAGGTTGTTCCGCGCGTTCCCTCAAGAGACAAGAAGTACTGCCCAGAACTGTTTGCCCAGAACCCGATAGTCTTAGCGGTTCCAGACAGCACCTGTCTCTTGAATACATTTCCGTCCGTGTCTTGTATCACTGCTACAAGTTCTGATGCTGTCCCAGGCGCAATGTTGAACTCATGGTATTGGTTGGGAGCGGAGTCAAAAGCGTAGAAATCCTTATCGCTTTGGGAAAGCATTCGTTCATAGTCCGTATGTGCCGCTAACGTAGTGGCCGTTGAGGCGCTATTGCCTACGTCATCCGGTGGGGTCAAGGCAGCAAGACTGAACTCATCTTCCCATACAGTCACGACTCCAAGGTCAGCACTAGCAAAGACTCCAATATAGGCTGTAGCGCTTACTCCCACACCCAACCCTGCGCCAATGCCTGCATTGAGCTGAAGGCTCATATCTGCTGATGTGGCTTGCTTGACAGATGTGTGTAGGTACGAACCTCCCAAAAAACTCGATGACAACAATGCCAATGGATCATCACCCACGCCCAGTGCCGACAGAATAGGCAAGCCAAATGGTGTAACTCTGCCGAGATTGTCCAAAGTCCACTCCACCCAATCGCTAGACAATAAACCAAAACTATCCAGTGCGGCGAAGCCCAGCGTGGATTGTCCAGTGCGTGTCAAGAACTGCGATTGGCTCATTTTTGTGTCAATGCCAATCGACAAACTTGTCCCGATACCGCCGCCAATACCAACGGTTACCGAAACGGCTTTGTTGATGCCAAGCTTGACTTCCGGTGGAGCAAACAGTGAATATGAACCAGTCAGCCCGAGACCAACTGTAACAGGGATGCTAGGATCTATTGGCAGGACAATGTACTCCTCCCCAGCTAGCCCGAACTTATCTCCGAGAAAATCAACGCTGATTCCTCTCGCTAGCGTCCAGGTCTCATCCGCCAAACTGTAGGCAACTGACATACCAATGCCTGCGCTGGCGATATCTACATATGCGCCCTCACCGGCCAAGCCAGCCACTTCGAAGCCAATCTTGAACCCAACTGTCGCGTCTGGCGCAATTTCCAACCTATCGTTAAGATAGCCAGTTATGTTGTCCCAAGAGGCACCCACAACCGCCCCAATGAAGTCGCCTATCTGGCTGTGGATACCATCTCTAAAATCGATGACATCGAAAATAGTCTTCTTCGGATACCCAGCTGTCGCGTCTCCGATCGTTGCATCCGAATAATTCCTGGCCCGGTCAAAAGCGTGGATCGAGTAATAATACTTGGTGCCGATTATCAGCCCGGTATCAGCAAAGCTTTCTCCCGAGCCGACATAGACAATAGTTCCGCCTCCTAGTGAATTACCAACTGAGTAGTCCCTTCCGCGAGAAGGCCCACGTGTTACGGGCTGGCTCGCTCTTCGGATAATAATCACACCTTCAAAATCAGAATCGGCGGGGTTGTCCCACGTCAGTTGTATTCCTTGAGCGGTTCCATCGACAAGCGCGTTGTTTACCGTTCCAGGGGCTGTCGTATCTACAATCGTGAACTTCCGGCCGCTCGCTAAGCTTTTATTGCCGTTGCGATCCCAAGCCTCTACCTGCCAGGTGTGGTTGCCCCCCGTCATGCCAGAGACCGTTACACTGGTGCTCTTGCCGCTGTATTTCTGAACCCCATCAAGCTTTAGCACATACTTCTCGAGACCGCTACCAAGAACATCATTGGGCTTATCCGTCACGCCCGTCCAACTGAACGTACGGCCGCTGCCCGTACCGCCAGATCCGCTCACATTAAGACCGCTCGGGGCGTGTGGTGCCGTCTTGTCCGTTACCTTCAGATCGTCGGAGACCTTCTTGTCCGGAATGTACTTCAGCACGTACTCAGGGTTCTCGTCCGCCGCAATCGCAAGACCGTAACTAGTGTCTTTATCCCAGTCTGCCGTCCAAGAAGCC
>JAGHBX010000547.1 GCA_021160785.1 Planctomycetota bacterium
GAGACGCTTACTTCTATAGGTCCCGAGGTTCGACTTGAGGTGTTGGGCAGGCTTGCGAGCATCGAGATATCCGGCCGCAGCGGGCTGTACGACAAGGACAAGGACGGGACCAAAGAGACCCTGGTTGTGTACCTCCGAACGATCGACGATGCCGGCGACGCGATAAAGGCTGTCGGCAGCGTGGAGGTGCAACTTTGGGACCTGGAGGCGGAAAACGATGCGCGTCTGGCGCAGTGGCAAATCAAGCACGAAGAACTCAAACGCCGGTGGTCGTCGACGGTGATGACAAGCTATTATCGCCTGACATTCGATGTGAGCAAGCTGTTAGCCGACAACGAAAAGGAACTCACCGTCAAAGTCACCTTCACCGATTACATCACAGGCAACATCCTGCGTAAACAGAAGGTGATTAAACCATAGCCAGCTTTCGGCCAATTCGATTCATCTCCCGGAATAGCCAAAAAATGCCCTTGCAAACAGGTTTTGCGGTCTGTATCATAGCATGTTCGGGCGTCGGGTAGTGCTGTGGCGACAAATTGCTTTTGCTCAGGGGTTGGCTTTGAATAAGAATATAATTATACCGAAAGACAAGGTTGCTGATTTCTGCAGACGCCACTATATCAGGCGATTAGCGGTTTTTGGCTCTGCTTTGCGGGATGATTTTGCGCCCGACAGCGATGTCGATATGTTGGTCGAATTCGAAGAGGGGCATACGCCGGGTTTTGCATTCTTCGACATGCAGGACCAGCTATCCGGCCTGGTGGGGCGAAAGGTCGATTTGCATACCCCCAAATTTCCAAGCAGGTACTTTAGAGACAAGGTCATCAAAGAGGCAGAGGTGCAGTATGTCGAATGAAGATGTCGTCGACCTTGACATTGTCTGGCAGATAATTTCAACTGACCTGCCGGTTTTGGTCGCCCAATTGGAAGAAGCCCTTTCATAGGGATGGATTGCCGCCGCTAAAAGCCCCTTGCAAACTGTGTGGGAGTATGTAAGATGTCGGCATGCGAAAACCTGTCAATAAGATCATATGCGGCGACTGCATTGAGATTCTGGGTAAGGCCAAGGCGCCTTTTGTGGATTTAATCTTTGCCGACCCGCCGTTTAATATCGGCTATCAATACGATAAATACAAGGACGAGGTCAAGAGCGAGAAATACATTGCCTGGACGCGGGACTGGATGGCGGCGTGCCTTAATGTTCTAAAGCCCACCGGTTCGTTTTACATCGCTATCGGGGATGATTATGCGGCCCATGTGCGCATAATCGGCGATGAATTAGGGCTCAATCTGCGAAACTGGATAATCTGGCACTACACGTTCGGACAGCAGACGAAGCATAAATTTGCCCGTGCTCATACGCATTTGTTCTACTTTACCGCCGACAGCAGCGATTTTGTGTTCAACGATTACGCGGTGCGCGTTCCGTCGGACCGTCGATTGACGTATAACGATAAACGAGCCAATCCGAGAGGCAAACTTCCCGACGACGTCTGGAATCAGTATTCGCGGGTGTGTGGGACATTCAAGGAGCGCCGGGGCTGGCACCCGTGCCAGATGCCGGAATTGCTGCTTGGCAGGATCGTCGCGGCCAGTTCGAATGTGGGTGATCTTGTGCTGGATCCTTTTTCCGGCTCGGGGACGACTGCGGTGGTGGCGTGTCAGTTGGGCAGAAAGTATGCCGGGATCGACATTTCCGAAGACTATGTCGCCAACAGCATCGAACGCATTGAAGAGCTGAAGAAAGCCAGGAAGACCACGAAAACCATTTTCGGGTCTCTTGCCCCAAAGGAAAGGCTTGAATTGAGGCGGTTGTATGTGGATATCGGGATTGAGAAAAAAGAGATTCTTGCGAGCAAGAAACTGTTGGGCATTTTCACCGAACAGTTTGGCGTGCGAATGAATACGGATAAGCGTTATGATGAACACAATATCGCTATGGCATTGATGGATATGAGCGGTTGAAAGGTACAAGATCAAGAGAAATTCTGTTGACGTTTGGGGCGTTTGGGGCGTCTGCGTTGATGTTGACTGTTATACAGGCGCCGTTTGAGGGGGGGGGGCTTGCGTGGATTTGTCTTGTTCCTTTTATAGTTGTCTGTCGACCTGAGGTGCGTCTTTGGCGGCTGATGTGGATATCATACGTTGTTTCGTTTCTCTACTGGCTGGGTAATCTTTACTGGATCGGGCTGGTGACGGCGCCGGCGTGGGTATTGTTCAGTATGTCGCAGGGGCTCTATTGGCCGGTGCTGGTTGTGTGTGTCCGATACGTCAGGCGGAAGTGGCCGGGCGCGTTATTGGTAACTGTCCCCATTTTATTTGTCGGCGCCGAGGCCTGGCAGGGGGTGATATATACGGGGTTTAACTGGCGGCTGCTGGCCCATAGTCAGTGGAATAACCTGCCGGTGATTCAGATAGCCGATATCTTCGGGGCGGCGGGGGTGTCGCTGCTGATTGCGGTGGTCAATGTGCTTGTGGCGGAGTTGATTATTGCCGCGACCGGCAAGAAAATCTTTCGAGTGCAGAATGCAGTGAAGGTCGGCGTTGTGGGTTGTCTTGTTGTCGGGACACTCGTTTACGGATTCAGAAGGTTGGCGCAAACTCCCGAACACGTAACCGCCGGCCCGCTGATCGGTTCGGTCCAGCCGAACATCCCTTCGGAGATAAAGGAACTGTCCGAATCCGGCGATACGATACTGGTCGATCTGATCTCCGACAGCAAGGCCTGTTTTGACGCCGGCGCAGAACTGGTCGTCTGGCCCGAGACGATCGTGCTTTCCAGCCTCAACACCGGCTATGTCGATCTGTGCAAAGAGGGCACAAGGCCGAAGATTTACGATCGGGTCATCTCGGACCACACAAAGGACACCGGCTATGTGCTGTTAGGGGCGCATTCGGCGAAGGTCGATGTGGCGACCCTGACGATCACCGACCGATACAACTCGGCGTTTCTGTACACGCCGGCGGGGCTTCAGGATCCTAAACGCTACGACAAGATGCATCTCGTGCCCTTCGGCGAATATATCCCGTTTAAGGAAGGCGTACCCTTTATTTACCGATTGATCCTTAATTTGAGCCCCTACGATTACGACTATAACCTTACAAAGGGCGCCGAATTCACGACTTTCGAGATGGAAGCCGATAATAAGAAGTACGGTTTTGGCGCCTTGATCTGCTACGACGACACCGATCCGAAGGTTACCCGCAGGATGGTGGTGTCGGACGAAGGCGCGAAAAAAGCCGATTGGCTGGTCAATATCAGCAACGATGGCTGGTATGTCCGCTACAAGAAAGGTGAGGTACTGCCCAGTGTGGAGTTGAGCCAGAGAACGGCGATAGCCGCTTTTCGGGCGGTCGAGAACCGGGTGAGCATTATTCGCAGCGTCAACACGGGTTTAAGCTGCCTGATCGACTCGACGGGCCTGATCCGGGACGGCTTCATCAGCGGCGATCTTCCGGAGACGGCGATGGACAGGCAGGCCGTTGAAGGCTGGTTCGTTGATCGGGTCGCAATCGACGATCGGGTAACATTTTTCAGCCGGCACGGCCAATGGCTGGAGTTTTTGTGTGGAGCGGTGATTACGATAACTGTCCTGGCGACCTGTATCGAGGCCGCCAGAGGGCGAAAAAACGCCAAGGCGGATCGTTGACCTGTGATGCATTACGATTGGGAATCACGGGCAGGATGCCCGTGCCACAAGTTGGAATTTGGAGATGCTTGAAAGATGAGAATGCCGACGATTTTGATATTGTTGTCGATGCTTTTGCAGGCAGGTTGCATCGAAAAGCGATCTTTTGAGAAGCCCGTTTCTGTCGCCAGCCAAAAGGTGGATATTCGGCGACTGAAGTCAAGGGCACTTAAGATCGTTGGTGAGGCGATTACCGATGAGAGCGGAGTGATGAGAAGTCATGCCATTGAGGTCATCGTTACAACGAAGCGACGAGAATTGATGCCGCAGGTGCTCAAGCTACTCGCCGACGAGCAGGTTCATGTCCGGTTTGGCGCCGGCGTTGCGGTTGGGGACATGGAGTACATAGCAGGCGAATATATGGTCAAGCCGATGCTGGAGGATCCTAATCCGAACGCAAGGATCGCCGCCGCCTACGCGATGGTGCGGTTAGGCAAGGCTGAGTATGCAGAGAAGATTCGCGATGCGGCAAAGAGCACAGACCAAACCGTCCGCGCCAACGCCGCTTTATTGTTAGGTAAACTCGGCGACAAGGACAATCTGCCCGTATTATATGAAGTGCTGCGCGACCTGGATTCGAGGGACAAGGCGAGGTTTCAGGCGGTTGAATCCATAGCGAGGCTGGGTGATGAGCAGATTTACAGGGACAAACTGTGGGCGCTGCTGATCAGCAAGTATGCCGACGACCGCGTGTTGGGCATTCAAGGTATGGGCCTGCTGAACACCGTCGACGCGAAGAATGCGATTATCACGATGCTAAATGACGAAGTGGGGGAGGTTCGTTTGTGTGCGGCCGAACAACTGGCGAAAATGGGCGATCTTTCGGGTGAACAGGAGGTTTTGGCGTATTTTAAAACACAATCGCCCGATCTAAACCAGGCCTCAATCGCCAATATCTTCGCGACTATGGCGATTGGTCGGATGGCATCGTCCGGGACAAGATATCTGCCGCAACTTCTGCAGAGTCGCTCAAAGGTGATCCGGCTTACCGCCGCCCAGTCGGTGCTTGTCCTTGTCCTCGCTGACGCCGAAATATAAGGCTCATCCGGGAAATCCGCAGGTGCATGGGCATATCGTATGTCTGAGTGTAGTTTTTTGGGCAGGGCGAAAATAGGGGACGGTTACCTATTTTTGGGGCCTCAGCTAATGTTGGGGCCTGTTTTTGTCGATTAACAGGCGTGGTTTTGTTGGCTACCCATCTTTCATACCCCGGATTCGCATTTTTTATGGGACGGCCGGATAATAGCACGTAACTGGTTGTGGGCTAATATTTTAGCTCGTGGCAAAAATAACTTGACCTGACGGCTTCAGTCGCGTACAATCATGTCAAGGATATATTCGCAAGTTTGTAAGTGCGGCCGAGGCAGATGGCGGCGACAGATACTGACAGCCGCCGCCATGCTGTTAAGGGGCAATTTAATCATGAGGAAAGGAGTTTTGTTTTGAGTACTCTTACCAAAGTTTTGATTGTTTTGCTGTCGTTATTCTCTATCTTTCTGTGCGGGACGGTGGTGACCTATGTCGGCAATGCCAACAACTATAAGGAACTCTATGACGAGGCGCAAGGTGATATGACTGTGCTCGCGGCTGAAATGGCAAGTGCGCAGCGACAATGCGATGAACAGGTCAAATCCGTCGCCGGTCTCAAAAAAGATTTTAACGAGCGGATCCAATTGCTCGAGGACGCCAAGGGCAAACTGATGGCCGACCTCCGCAGCGCCGAACGGGCCAGTTTGCAGTTACAGTCCCGAGCGGATAGCTGGCAGGGTATTCTGACCGGGTCTGAGCAGACAATAGGCACTCTTGTGGTATCGCTCGAGGCAGTGCGCAACGAGTTGGACAAAGTCCGAGCCGACGACGTCAAAGAGAGCAAAGAGTTCAACGAGTTGACGGATCGCCTTTATGAAACTATGGTCCAGTTGCTGGCGCTGCAGGCCGACAAGCGGCGACTGCTCGAGGAAAACAGCGGGCTCGAAGACCAGCTTAATCTGGCCGCGGGCGGTCGAACCGCCGTCGCCAGGGCGAATGTTGTAACGCCCGTCGAGGGTTCCGCCAGGTCGGCGGTGTCCATGCCGGAAACAACCGATCTGAAGGGGCTCGTGTCGGAGGTCGGTGAGTCGTTGGTTTCAGTGTCAATCGGCTCGGCCGATGGTGTTAAGAAGGACATGGTTTTCCATGTCACGCGAGGTGATGAGTTCATCTGTAATGTTGTGATTACACATGTCGATACGAACATGGCGGCTGGCGTGCTCGATCTGAAGGTGGACCAGCCAAAAATCGGAGATACGGTAAGTACAAAGCTTTAAGATTATGAGTCCAATACGAAAACCAGTTGCAATCAGTGATCTGTATACCGCTGTTCTGGCCCTTGCGACAGGCGTGGTGTTCGCCACGGCGGTGTTTGTTGCGGTTAAATGCCAGATAGACTACTCAGCGATATTCAAGATCACAGAGTTGGCCCGTTAGTCGCCTGTTGCCTCCGGCCGAGCAGGCAGCTCGCGTGGCGACATCTTAAATATTTGCCCCCTATCCAAGTTTGAAGGGAGTCAAAGTGATACTGGACACGATTCTGGGCTGGTTCAGCGTCGATATGGGAATCGACCTGGGCACGTGCAATACCCTCGTTTGTGTTCGCAATGAGGGCATTGTGCTAAATGAGCCTTCCGTTGTCGCAGTCCGCAAGGGAACCAATATCGTTCTCAACGGCGGCGAAGCCGTCGGGCTTGTGGCGCGCGAAATGTTAGGCAAGACACCCGGATCGATCACCGCAATCAGGCCGTTGAAAGACGGCGTCATCAGCGACTTCGAGATCACCGAAGCGATGCTGAGCTATTTCATCCGGAAAGTTCACGGTCGGGGAGGTCTTGTGCGCCCGCGTGTGGTCATTGCGGTGCCAAGCGGCATTACGGCGGTTGAACGCCGGGCCGTGATCGACAGCGCCGAGCGTGCCGGTGCAAGAAAAGTATACCTTGTCGATGAACCGATGGCCGCCGGCATCGGCGCGGGGCTGCCGATTACCGAGCCCACCGCCTCGATGATCATCGATGTCGGGGGCGGCACGACGGAAGTCGCCATAATGAGCCTGGCGGACATCAGCACCTGCGAATCGATTCGCACCGGCGGGGACGACTTTGACGAAGCCCTGATAAACCATCTGAAGCGAACGTACAATCTCCTAATCGGCGAACCCCGTGCCGAGCAGGTCAAGATACAAATCGGATCGGCGGCGCCACTGGAACAGGAACTGACGATGGAGATTGCAGGACGCGATACGATTTCCGGCCTGCCGCGTAAAATTGTGATTACCAGCGAAGAGATTCGCGAAGCCCTGAAGGAACCCATCGCGGGGATTATAGAGACGGTAATGCGGACACTCGAGCGGGCGGAACCCGAACTTGCCGCCGACCTTATCGAAAGCGGAATGCATCTCTGCGGGGGCGGCAGCCTCCTGCGTGGAATGGACACCATCCTTTCAAACGCCACGGGGCTTACAGTCACCCACGTGGAGGACCCGCTGTCGTGTGTGGCGCGCGGAACAAGCGTGTATCTGGAGAACCTGGAGATATGGAAAGATACCCTGGATCAGACGGGCTATAGTTGGGAGTAGCCGTAAGACTTCTGTCGTGATGTCTCCGATGACACATCAACCACCTCATTGCTGCCGGAAGCGTCAATAAAATGCTGCACAAACAACTTAATATGTCGCGTGGAACACTTTTTGCCACACTTCTGACAGTCGCAATCGCCTTCCAGGTAATCCCCGGTGCGCATACCGAGCGACTGAACAATTTGTTTTCGAGGGTGTTTGGACCTGTGCTTGACGTTGGACCGAGAGGCCTGGATGTTTTCCGACCGGCCGACGATGCGGAAGAAACTGTTTCAACATCCAAGTATAATGAATTATGGAAAGTCTGCCAGAATACCGAGGCCGAGTTGCTGGAGATGAAGCGGAAGTATAAAGTGCTGTCCGGCATGAGCGGCGAGCTGCCCAAACCCGTTCCGCCTCTGGTGCTGGCCAAGGTCATTAGTTCATCCATTGACGGCTATGGACACAAGATTGTGATTAATGCAGGAACCGGCAGCGGGATAGAGACCGGACAGTACGTGCTGGACACCAGTCAAACCAGTATTGTCGGCTCTATCAGTAAGGTTTCTGAAACGACGGCAACCGTCAGGCTGGTGACTGACGCCATGCATATCATTATGGTCGGGATCCGGCGCAAGGGCAGGGACGATTATATCGAAGGACCGATGGCCGGCGACGGACGAGGCGGTTGCAAGATTGGTCGGGTTCCAAGAAAAGAGTATGATGTTCGTATCGGTGATACTGTGTACGCATCGGCAAAGCGGGGACTGCTTGATACGCCCATCGTCATAGGCGAGGTGGATCAGGTCATGCCCGACCGGAACACTCCGGTCCTGTGGGATATCCGTGTCAGGCCCATCTTTGAGCCGGCCCAATTGACGGAACTGGCTGTCATCGTAATGGCGCCGCCGGAAAAGGAAGAATAGTCGTGCATAAATATTTAACATTTCGTCGCATGCGTGGGGATCAGACGACATGAATATGCGCTGGATGAGATTCCTGGTTTTTCTGCTGTTGGCGACGCTGTTGAATGCGGGCAATGTCCTCAACACGATATCCGTGACCAGCCTGCACATCAAGCCGGACCTGCTGCTGATCGCGCTGGTTTTCTTTTCGATTAATATCGCAACAACCGATGCTATCGCAGCCTCTTTCGCCATCGGCTTTGCGGCGGATATTTCCAGCGGGACGATGGGGCCGTGTATGATCGCTTTCGGTGTTGTGGGCTCGTTCATTTCACAACTCCAGAGGGTGGTTGTGATGAAACGAATGATCCATCAGGCGACGGCGATATTCGTTATAGCATTGGTCGCAGGCGGCATGGTTCAACTTCTGTCGTCTTTCAAAACGGACGAACCAATGAGCAATGTTTACAGGATGATCCTGGGCGGCGCGATATACTCGGCGATTGCGGGGCCTATTGTGTGGATGTTCCTGACGACGATGACTTTGTGGCTGGGCGCCCAGCCGCGTCGGCACAGTCGGTTATCACAGAGGTAGGGTGTGTACAGGCGGAGACTCTATTTCATTGTTTTTTTCTGCGTTCTGGCGGCGGGGGCCTGTATCGCTCGGCTGGTCTTCCTGCAGCTTGTCGAGGGGGAGCAATACAGACAAGAGATGGAGAGGATGCGGATACTGCCGGCGGTTCGGCTGCCCACCGTGCGGGGCAGCATTCTTGACAGAAACGGACAGATACTTGCCGTCGACCAGCCGGTCTTCTGGCTGCATATCAACTATCGCCTGAGCCGTCTGCTGGACGAGCGGTTTCACCGGGCGAATATCCTTCTGGCGGTCGAAAAGGGGACAAGCCCCACAGAAGCCGAGAGTCGGTTTCACAAGAAATATGACGATGACATTGCCCGGCTAAACGAAATCATTGACAAATGCGCTGAAGTCATGGGCTGCCCTGTCCAGCAAGCAGCCGAGAAGGTCAAGGCGATAAACGACCGCATCTGGAGGAGGAGGGAATTCTATGCATGGTCGGACAACTGTCGCGATTCAACCTTGCGCCAACAGTATCGGTATGTGCCGCAGCACAAGGCGAAAATAGAATTTGAGGAGCGATTCGATGCCGAGGAGCGTCTTAAACTGGCCGCCAAGAGCGACCGGCGTGAGATGTACGACCCGCAGCCGTTGTTCAAACTCGATGACGAGCAGGTTGCCCGAGCCGGACGTGAGTTCATAGGCATAAAAGAAATCGAGATATTGACCGAATCCACACGTCATTATCCCTTCGACTCGGCGGCGTGCCAGATAATCGGCTGGGTAGGGCGTCTGGGTCCCGACGATGGAGAACTTTTTGCCAACGACAGGTATCGCAGATACATGGATAATGAGATTCTGGGTAAAAAAGGTATCGAATTGGTCTGTGAGGTCATCCTCCGGGGTCGGCGCGGCGAAATAACTTACGACAAGAGTCACAACATCGTCGATCACACCGAAGCTCAATTCGGCAGGGATGTTCGTTTATCGCTGGATATCCAACTGCAGCAAAGAATAGAAACTTTCCTGAGCAATTCTAATCTGAATCCAAATGCCGACAAGTGCATTGGCGCTGTCGTGCTCGATGTCGCCACGGGAGACGTCCTGGCAATGGTTTCCACACCGGTGTACGATTTGAACACGATATCAGCAAACTACAAGGCACTCTTAGAAGATGACGTCGGGCGGCCGCTCTGGAACAAGGCGCTTGCCGTGCACTATCCGCCGGGCTCAACCATAAAGCCGATTCTGCTGGTGGCGGCGTTGGAAGATCACAAATTGAGGGCCGACGAGATAATAAGCTGTCCGTCTCGAAGAGCACCGAAGGGCTGGCCAAATTGCCCCATTTTTCTCAATCGAGGCGTTGGCCACGATATCCGGCAAAATGAAGGGATCAGCAATACGGCCCGAAACGCCATTCGGTACAGTTGTAATGTGTTCTTTTCACACGTCGCCAATCGGCTGGACCCGAAAGTGTTTCAGCGACGTTTCTTTGAATTCGGCTATGGTCATCAGATTCTGGCCGGGCCTTTCGGGACACGACGGTCAAGAGCCCAACTGGAAAAAGGAAAGGACAGATTCCTGCGGGAAGCGGGCGGGTATCTTTCCTCAGGCGTATCCCGGGGTAGTGTGGCAGAGGTCGGTGATCTTGGCCCACTTCGCAGAGGCGATCTGAAACAGTTCGGCGTGGGACAGCATAACTTCAGGGCAACGGTGCTTCAGGTCGCCAACGCCGCGGCAGTTATCGCAAGAGGCGGCATATATAAAAGCCCGCGGTTGTGCTTAAACGATCCCAATTTATTAGACAGCGATCAGGCGAATCTGGGAATTTCAAAGAATACTCTCTCTGTGGTGCGGGACGGTATGCGGGCGGTGGTGACTGAAACATACGGCACGGGCCAGTCGGCGTTTGCCGATTCGGACCTCGATCAAAGAGATGTCAAAGTGTTCGGCAAGACGGGCTCGACACAGGAACCTGCAAACGCGTGGTTTATGGGTTTTGCGGAGGACTCGGCGCAAAGAGCGATATCGTTTGCCCTTGTAGTCGAAGAGGGCAAGAGCGGCTCTCATGATGCGGCGCCCCTGGTGAGGAAAATCATCGAATTCTGCAATGAAGCAGGCTATATCGGCCGTAAGCCCGAATAATGCTACAACTGGTTCTTTTCGATGTAGGTCAGCGTGTTCTGCATGATCTCGCGGAAAACCGGCGCGGCCACTCTTCCGCCGCTGTATCCTTTGCCCAGGGCCTTATTCGGTTTTCGAATTGATACGAGAACCACAACGGCAGGATTCTTTGCAGGTGCGCCGCCGACGAATGACGCGGTATAATTTGTCGTATCATACTGCCCGTTGACGGCAATGTTGGCGGTTCCGGTCTTGCCGAAAGCCTCCCATTTTTCCAGGGCGGCCTGCTGACCGGTGCCTTCTTTGACAACATTTGTAAGCGCCTCGCGTACGACCCAATGGGCGACTTCAGGTTTGATGAGTTGTCCCGCCAAGTTCGACTTTTTTGCCATCTGTTCGACAACGCCTTTTTCGTCGGTCACCGATCGGACCAGGTGCGGCATAACCGGACTGCCGCCGTTTGCCAGAATGGCGAACGCCCGTATGATCTGTATAGTGGTTACGTTGATTTCGTGGCCGTAGGGAATACGCGTTACCGTATAAGAGGACCAGTCGGCAGTTGGTTTCAGCAGGCCGGGGTTTTCGGCGGGCAGGTCTATACCCGTCCTGGCGCCGAAGCCGAACATCCGGAGGCCTTCATACAGATTCTTCCGTCCCATTTTCTGGCCGATCTTGGCCATGCCGATGTTGCTGGACTGGGTCAGAATCTCTTTGGGAGTAAGATTGCCGAAACTGTGACCGGCCCATTCGCCGATTCGATACTTTGCATAGTTGCCGTTTTCGCAATAGATCTGTTCGTCGTATCCGACAAAGCCGCCGTCAAGGGCAATCGCCGCGACAATCGGCTTGAAGATGCTGCCCGGCTCGAACGGATCGGTCAAAGCGCGGTTTCGCATGGTGTCGGGGTCGGCTTTTGAGAACTCGCTCGGGTTGTAGTCCGGAAGCGAGACCAGCGCCAGAATCGCGCCATTCCATGGATTCATGACAATGGCAATGGCGGACTCAGCCTGGTAATCGGCGTACTGTTTTATCAGGGCCGATCTTGCGAATTCCTGGATCGTGCCGTCGATGGTGAGCACAAGCGAAGATCCGTTCTTGACTTCCACTGTCCGCTGCGGGTCGCTACCGATGGGAAACCTTCGTGCATCGACAATGAGAACGCGCTGGCCCTTTGACCCCCGCAAAAGCGAATCGTACCGGCGTTCTATTCCGGCAAGACCGACCTTATCGGGGGAAGATGGATCGTCGGCGCCTCCGATGAAACCCACGATGTGGCTTGTCAGTTGCTCCATCGGGATATATCGTTCCCATTTGGATTCAATGCCCACGCCCTTGAGACGCGCTTGGCGGATTGCCCGGCGCTCTTGCTCGGTGATGCCTGTCTTGATCGGAACGTAGGATAAGCGAATCTTTTCATGAACAATATCGCAGATGTTCGGAGCGGGTATTTCGAGTATGGGTTGCAGCAAGCATGCCGTCTCCATGACGTCATCCCAGTGAGGCAGTTGGCTGGGATCGATGAAAACGGTTAGCACCTTGTTGCTTGCCGCAAGGACACGGCCCCTCGAGTCCATAATGCGCCCTCGCTGCGGCAGATCGGGAACGTGTGCGTGCGTTCCTTCGTAGGATTGGGCCAGGTAAGTATCGGCACGGCAATACTGCAGATAGAATACACGCCAACTCAACAGACCGAACACAATGACGAGCAGCAGACCGATGCCGATGATGTGGGGCTTTGTTTTCATGGGTTGTTGTAATTGTCCGCGTTATTTGTCAGGGTCGGGTTCCTTTTCGATCCGTTCGGATATGACACTGGGATTCAGCAGATGCTCCAG
The DNA here is from genome assembly GCA_021160785.1 of Planctomycetota bacterium. GTDB lineage: Bacteria > Planctomycetota > Phycisphaerae > Sedimentisphaerales > Anaerohalosphaeraceae > B28-G16. The sequence continues at coordinate 12,717 of JAGHBX010000547.1, forward strand.
CTTCAACTGCTTGTCGCCTAATTGCAGTTTGAGATTATCCTGGGCGACCTGCGCTTTGCACCACCGGTAGAAGACGCGGCTGGCCGAGACACGCAGGTGGACCGCGCCGATCAGCACGACGGTGAAATAGAATACAACGAAAATCAGTCTTGATCGAGACATTATCCCCGCTCAGCCCCGACGGTTTCTATAGCTTGGGTAGTTTCAGGACCATGCCCGAAACAATATCGTCGGCACTGTCGATGTGATCCTTGTTAAGTTTGAGTATTTCATCCACCCGCTTGCATGTGCCTAAATGTTTGGCGGAAATCATCGAGAGGCAATCGCCGTCCTTAACGGTGTACTCGACGGTCTTGTTCCTGCTGAAGGTGTTCGTTACGGCTTTTGTGGCTTTTTCAATAAGCTTCATGGACAACATGGTGCTTCGCTGATCTGCTCGGGAAAGATCGGGCATCTCGAGTATCTGGCCGATCTGGATCACATCCGGAGCCGGCAGTTTGTTTGCTTTGACAATGGCTGCGATGGTCGTCGACTTTCTGCCGATTTCGGGACCATAGACCTTCGCGGCGATATTAATGACGGATTCGCCCTTGCTGACTTTGTACCGTGTAACTTTGCGTGGAGGTTCGGGCGTTTCCATGGTCTGAGTCGAAGATGTTTGACTGGCTGCAGGGGGGATTTCAAAAGAATCGCTGTCTGTGGGCGTCTCGACCTGCCGCAAAGGCGGCACATCCGCCAGATGCACGGCATAGCCTGCCGGGGCTGGAATCACAATGCTTGGCTGCGGTTCGGGGATGGACGTGTCGATGGCGGCGGGAGCTTCCTTTGCCCGGAAGAAATTCGGCAGACCGTTCACGAGGAATGCTATGATGACAATAAAAGTAAGCCCGAGCAGCAGTCCGACTTTCGCATCCGCGGTCATATCAAAAACTCCTTTTTTCAGTCCGTTTTACACCGTGCTATTCTCAATTTGGCGCTTCTGGCCCTCGGGTTCCGGTCGATCTCGTCCCTTGAAGCAATTATCGGCTTTTTGGTCAGGATTTCATAAATTCCACTTGCGGCATTTTCCCTGAAATCAGTCTTGACAATCCTGTCCTCAAGGCTGTGAAAACTGATCACTGCAATCATCCCCCCCCTTTTCAGTAGTGATGGCCCGGCTGCGAGCAACTCCTGCAATGCTTGGAGTTCGTCATTTACGGCAATTCGCAGTGCCTGAAAAGTTCTCGTCGCCGGATGTATTCGGGACTTTCTGCTGCGACCGGCCTGACCTAACGCCTTGCACACGACAGCAACCAACTGACTTGTCGTTTCTATCCGTCGCTCCATACGGGCTCGGACAATGAAGCGGGCTATGCGTCGGGAGGCTCGGTCCTGGCCATAATTGTAGATGATGTCGGCTAAGGATTTCTCGTCGAAGGTGTTGACGATGTCGGCGGCGGTGACCTCGATTCTGTCGTCAAGTCTCATGTCCAGGGGCTGGTTTTCCTGGAAACTCAGCCCAAGACGACGGTCTGTGAGTTGCGCCGAACAAAAACCAATATCCGCAAATATCAAATCAGCCTTTGCCACTCCATGCCGGGCGGCAACTTCAGCGATCCTCCTGAAGTTTTCCCGCACAAGAATCACCCTGCAGGGCAGGCTGTCTAAAATCGTTTGGGCCCTTTTGATGCACTCCTCATCAGTATCCATCCCGAGAATCAATCCTTCAGGGCCCAAAACTTTGCCGAACATCAGGCTGTGACCTCCGTGTCCTACGGTTGCGTCGACAACCGTCCCATCCGTGGGCAGCTTGATCCGTTCGGCTAATATGTCAATCAGTACCGGTATATGTTCGTTCGGCGAATTATCATTTTGTTCATTCACCGCGTCGGTATTCATCAGTCCAAATCATAACAGCAATAAATAACGACCGACCCTCAGCTTATCGCCGAGATCATTTCACAGTCGGCCAATCCCTGCACATCGTCCGAAAAAGCAACGCCTGCAAAGAGGCTGCTTGTCTTTTTGAGTATTTCGAGTCGCTCGGCAAGAACCGCAACGGATGACAGCGTGTCCTCGTCGATCGGCCTTGCGCCGCCGATACTTTCTTTTACAGTTTTCAAGCAATCGCACTGCGAAGTAAACATATCCGTCCTTTCCTAAACATCCAGTTGGCGGCTTTGCTTTTGCAAAACCGTCTGTCTTGCTTCCATTATCTGATTCTGGAACTGCGGGAGATTGTCTTCCAGGTACCTCTCCCAGTCATCGGAATTCCACAACTCAATGTGGTCGCGAACCCCGACAAGCGTAAGAGTGTTGTCGAGCCTGGCCCGCTTTCGGAGTTTTTCTCCCAACAGCAAGCGCCCCTGCCGATCCAACTCAACCTTGCTGGCCAGGGCGAAACTAAGCCGTTCAAAAGTGACGGCTTCGTCCGGAGCAGCCATCCTTGGCGCACCGGCGAGGGCGATTTGCTGAAAGTATTTCTCAGGATAAAGACACAAAATGCCGTTTGCTCCCATCACAAGGTAGAAACAGCTTCCGTGTTCTTCAACGTCAATTTGACTGCGCAGCTTGTTGGAGATGAACAATCTGTTCTTGCCATCCAACGTGTGTTCGTATTCACCTGTTAACATCAGCATGATTTTTATCCCACTGCCCAACCAATATATGGGAAATCATACCACTTTATCCCACCCTGTCAACACAAAAACATTTTTCCCAGGGAAAAAAACTGCCATTGCCATATTAAGAGATATTGAAAGCCGCCTATGTTCCATCATTCACCGCAACATCTTGTGGCCTGATGGGGAAATGGCAGGCATATAGTGGCTGTGAGTTTGTGTAGGATTATAGGACGAAGGCAGAAAATCTTTAGAAAAATGCTTTAGTTCTCAGTCGTCCGATAATCACAAAACGCACGCCGAGATGTTAAATGACAGAAAAGAGCGGGCGGCGGGAATCGAACCCGCATAGCCAGCTTGGAAGGCTGGTGCTTTACCATTAAGCTACGCCCGCATAGGCATTTTGCCAAGAATATTGTCAAAGCATATTCAAACAGGGCCTTTTTGTCAACAGAAATCGGGCAAAAAGGCAAACATGCAGGAATATCGATATAATCGTTAAAATCATCATTTTCGGGATGGGTGGACATTATTCGCTGATTTGCTACAATCGGCTGGTCGATTTACATCTGATAGTGCTTTGAAGGAGTTTTGACGAATGAACATCCAGCAGACGGCGTCGGCCGCCAAGGCGGCGTCGATTCATATGGCCGCCGCCGGCAGCGACCTGAAGAACCGGGCTCTTGCCGATATTGCCGAGGCTTTGAAAGATAACAGTCCCGCGATCGCCGCGGCCAATCAAAAGGACCTCGATCAGGCCCGCGCCGACAACGTTACAGCCCCCCTGCTGAAGCGACTGAAGTTCGACGAGCCCAAGATCGCCGGTGTATGCGAGGGCATCGAAAGTCTGATAGCAATAGACGATCCCGTAGGCCGGACGTTGAACGCAACCGAACTCGACGACGGACTGGAGCTTTATCAGGTCAGTTGCCCCATCGGCGTCGTGGGCGTTATTTTCGAGTCCCGGCCGGATGCGTTGGTCCAGATATCGTCACTTTGCCTCAAGAGCGGCAATGCCGTGCTGCTCAAGGGTGGAAGCGAAGCGGCCCAGACCAATCGCGTTCTCGCCGAGTTGATCAGTAAAGCCGGAGAGAATGCAGGGCTTCGGCGCGGGTGGCTCGGCCTGATGGAAACGCGGGCCGACGTCGCACAAATGCTCGTACTCGATGAGTATATCGACTTGATCGTGCCTCGCGGCAGCAACGAATTTGTGCGACATATCATGAGCAATACGAACATACCCGTGCTGGGCCACGCAGACGGCATTTGCCATGTCTACGTAGATAGCGAGGCGGATATGGATATGGCGGTTCGCATTACGGTTGATTCAAAGTGTCAGTACACCGCCGTCTGCAATGCCGCAGAGACCCTGCTTGTTCACAGCGCCATCGCAGAGGATTTTCTGCCTCGTGTTAAGAAGGTGCTGGAAGAGAAAAGTGTCCAGCTTCGCGGCTGCGAAGAAACATGCAGGATAATAGACGTCAAGCCTGCAACAGACGCCGACTGGCGCACCGAGTACCTTGATTTTATTCTGTCCGTGAAGGTTGTAGACAGTTTGGACGCCGCTGTCAAACATATCAACAAATACGGATCGGGCCACACAGACGCCATTGTTACGCAGAACAAGGAAAACGCCGCGAAGTTCATGGACCTTGTGGATTCTGCGGACGTATTCTTTAATTGCAGCACAAGGTTCAGCGACGGATTCCGTTTCGGCCTGGGCGCCGAAGTGGGCATAAGCACGAACAAAATCCACGCACGCGGACCTGTCGGGCTGGATGGGCTGCTGATTTACAAATGGCGGCTGATCGGCAGCGGGCAGATCGTGGGCGATTATTCCGGGCCGACAGGCAAAAAATTTACGCACAGAAAACTTGACGGAGAATACGGCTTGTAATGCGCGATTTCAGTCAGTCCAAAAGAATCGTTGTCAAGATTGGCACGAGCACGTTGAGTAAAGACGATGCGGTCGATACGGAGTACCTGCGCTGCGTTGCCGCGCAGATCGCTTCGCTTATCGGGCAGGGGCGGCAGGTCGTGATCATCACCAGCGGCGCCATCGGCATGGGGGCTGGCCTGTTACAGTTGAAGGGATCTGTGGCGGACATGAAGATGCGTCAGGCGTGCGCGGCGATCGGGCAGCCGCTGCTGATGCAGGAATATCAGCGTGCGTTCGCCGAACACGATATCGCCGTCGCGCAGGTGCTGCTGACCGCCGAAGTGCTCAACAACCGCAAGACATATCTGAATCTTCGCAATTCCGTGGAGACCCTGCTCAAATTGGGCACAGTGCCGGTCCTCAATGAAAATGACAGCGTTTCGACGGATGAGATCGGTTCGGCGTTTGGCGACAATGACAAGCTGAGCGCCCTGGTTGCCAGCAAACTCGATGCCGACCTGTTGATCATGCTAAGCGACATTGATGCAATGTATGACAGGGACCCGCGCAAGCATGACGACGCCAAACCGATTCACGCCGTTTTTGAGATTACCGATGAGATCATTCGCAGTGCGGGCAAGCGCGGCAGCAAGTACGCCACCGGCGGGATGAAGGCCAAACTCGAAGCGGCGAAAATCGCCTCCTACGCCGGCTGCAGAATCGTGCTGGCCAACGGCAGGACCGACAATGTGATAGGTCGTATCATGGGCGGCGAAGAGATCGGCACTGTTTTCATGCCCAAACGCAAACTCGGCAACCGCGCCAGGTGGATACTCAACAGCGCAACCGCCGGCGCCGTCCGAATCGATGAAGGAGCGATGAAAGCCCTGCGAAAACGCAAGAGCCTTTTGCCAAGCGGCGTCATTGATGTCCATGGAGATTTCAAGGCCGGCGCCGTCGTCATGCTAAACGACGCGGCAAAGGCGCAGACGAGCCTGGGAAGTTCCGAACTCAGATCGCTGGCGGGCAAGCACAGCCGCGAGATACGCCAGACATTAGGCGCCGACCGCAGGGACGTGGTGGCGACACCGGAAGACATTGTCTTTTTAGACTATTAAGGCGTTTTTGCCCTTGACGGGGCGGCTGCGATTGAGTATTTTATCTTCTCACAGGCCGGAGTGGCGGAATTGGCAGACGCGCGGGATTCAAAATCCCGTCCTGGCAACAGGGTGTGGGTTCAAGTCCCACCTCCGGCATTGGGCATTTTGCTGAAGTCGCCCTAACCACAAATGGCGACTTCTAACCGGGAAAAGATATGTTTCCTTTGGCAGAGTGTGAAAGGCGGGACTCTAATGGAGACAAAGCGGGTCATTGATGTGCAGACAGGCCAGGTCGAGGGCGGCCACGGCAAAGTGGTGTTGCGCGCCATCGCCTTAGGTTCATGTCTTGCAATTGTGCTTTACGACCCTGCACGCAAGAATGGAGCGATGGCGCACGTAATGCTACCCGGAAAGGCGCCGGCGAAGACAGGACCCGCGGAACGAACGAAATATGCCACCGACGCCATAGATGCCCTGATAGAGATAATGACGCAGATGGGCTCGGAAAAAAACGACTTTTGCGTCGCCATTATCGGAGGAGCCAACGTCCTGAAACGCGAAAACGACACTATTGCCCGGGATAATGTCGAATCGAATCTCCGAATCCTCAAAGAAAAGAAGCTCAATGTCGTAGCCAGGCACGTAGGAGGATATGAGAGAAGCAATGCCTCTATTGATCTTGAAAAAGGGATTGTCTCTTATACCGAGGGAGACTCCGTCGATAAGGAATTGTGGCGAGCGTAAATACGCAAAACCGGTCTGCGCCCCGCCAGGCAGACACAAGGGAGATTAGAGATGGATACTCGCGATAATGGTGGGTTGAAGCAGCCTGCCGACGACAGATCGAAATTGCTGCTGATATACGTTCTTGCAGGTTTGGTCGCCGCGGTTGTCTTGCTCTCAATGACCTACATACTCCTGACGGGGATACGAATTGCCGCCAGACGGACGCCGCAGATTGAAGCGGCGGCGGAGATAAACCTGGAGGCGACACATGCACATCTGCGGTTTGAGGAACTCATCAGCGGGGACAAGACTGAAGACATCAGTGAAGTGTGGCGTTTGATTGACATCGCCGACTCGTATGCACGAACCCTCCTTGAAGGAGGCGAGACGGAAGTGGGCAAAGTGCTGCCGTTGAGGGACGCCCACGTGCGACAGTCTGTCGAGGAAATACAGAGCCAATTGGCGCAGTTTCGAAGAATAACCCAACAGCGTTATGAAACACCCGCCGAATCGGGGATCGGCAGTGAGATGGAGCAGGAATACGACAAAGTCTATACGCAGGTTTTACTAAAGGCCAGTGCGATGAAAACCATCTTTCAGAAAAAAATCCGTGCCGACCTTACAAGGTTTCGAATTGCGCAGACTGTTCTTATCGCGCTGGCGGTCGGTCTGTTCATAACTGTGGCGTTTGTTTTCGATTTCTTCATTCGCAGGCATCTGCGAGATGAAAGGCGGTTGCATGCATTTAATCAGCAACTGCAGGCAAGCGAGCAGCAGTTGCGGGCGGCAAACCAACAACTCCAGGCAGGCGAACAGCAGTTAAGAGCCGCCAACCAGCAATTGACAGCCAGCGAACAGCAACTGCGGGCTTACAACCAACAGCTCCAGGCAAGTAAACAGCAGCTAAGGGCCTCGAACCAGCAATTGGCGGCCAGGGAGAAGGAATATCGACTTCTTTTCAACGAGATGATTAGCGGCCTTGCAGTTCACGAGATCATCTGTGATGACAAGGGCAATCCCTGTGATTATCGCTTTCTCGACATCAATCCCGCCTTTGAAAAACTTACGGGATTGAAGAAGAAAGATGTCGCAGGCAACACCATCCGCCAAATCATGCCCACCATCGAAGCTTTCTGGATCGATACCTACGGCAAGGTCGCACTCACCGGCGAGGCGACGCATTTTGAACATTACAATAGAACATTAGCCAAACATTTTGATGTTATCGCCTACATGCCCAAGCCGGGCCAGTTTGCCGTGATCTTCAACGATATTACCGAACGCAAGCGTGCCGAGGCGGAGATGCAGCGCCTTAACAAGTCGCTTTCCGTGAAGAACAAGGAGTTGCAGGGCATTGTCTATATAGCCTCGCACGATCTCCGGTCCCCGCTGGTAAACATACAGGGCTTTAGCGGCGAGCTTAATGGGCACTGCCGGGATCTGCGAAGGTTGCTCGATACCCGGGATATCAGCGACGAGTTGAGGAAAGAGATGATCAGCCTTGTCAGCCGGGACATTCCGGAGGCGCTGGAGTTCATCAGTGCGGGCACCGAGAAAATGAAGGCGCTGCTTGCCGGGCTGCTGCACGTATCAAGGGCAGGCAGTGTCGACATTGATGTCAAGGAACTTGACATGAAAGAACTTCTGGAATCCGTAATTGCCGCGACACAGTTTCAGATCGATGATATGAAGGCAAAAGTTACCCTTGAAGATTTGCCGCCGTGCCTTGGCGATGCCGACCAGATTAATCAGGTGTTCAGCAATCTTGTGAGCAATGCGTTGAAGTATTCTTCGCAGGATCGCGAGGCCGCTGTTCGCATTTGGGGGGAGGTTTCCGATGACTCGGCAGTCTACTGTGTTGAGGATAATGGATTGGGCATTCACGATGATCACAAAGAAAAGATATTCGAGATATTTCATCGCCTCGATCCAAAGAACTCCCCGGACGGCGAAGGATTGGGGTTGACCATAGTCAGTCGCATTCTTGACCGGCATGACGGGCGCGTGTGGGTGGAGTCGGAGCCCGACAAGGGGAGCAGATTCTTCATATCATTACCGAAAGTATGAGTATGACAGGGCGTACAAATGGACAATGATGTTGTCATCCTGGTCGCCGAAGACGAGAGGGGCCATTATGTTCTTACCAAAAACGGTCTGAGGCGAGGCGGCATTGCCAATGACATTATCTGGCTTGAGGACGGCCAGGCGACGCTGGATTTTCTGCAGGGAACCCGCGGCAACGGTGATGGTCGAGACGAGAATAAGGGCTACGTCCTGCTGCTTGACATTCGCATGCCGAAGGTCGACGGGGTGGAGATCCTCCGGCGGATGAAGGATGACGACGAACTCAGGGACATCCCGGTGGTAATGGTGACCACAAGCGACGCCCAGGTTAATATCGACATTTGCACGCAGTTGGGATGCAGCGGTTATCTCGTCAAGCCGCTCGACGAGACCCTGATCGAGACCGTGCGTCAAGTCTGCCTGCAGGTGTGACATCCATGCACATGCGGGTCGTTACGCCTACCTGATGGAGGTTCTTTGCCGATAACAATCAGAGCAGACTTGTGAATATGAAATACGGCATTATTGTAAATCCGGTATCGGGCAAAAAGAGCCTTGCAAGAAAAAGGCGGGCGCTCTCATACGCAGTTGAAGTATTGGGAGGCGACTGCGTGGTGGTCGGTCTGGACACGACATCGCGCCGGCAGTTCGCCGAATGCGCCCGCGACCTGTCGAAAAAGGTTGACACGCTTGTAGTGGCCGGCGGCGACGGGACCGTGTCGGATGTGATAAATACCGTTGATCCGGAGATGAATCTGGCGTATTTGCCGCTTGGCTCGGCTTGTGCACTTGGGCAGGTTCTGGGTCTGCCCTTCAATGTGGAAAAGGCTGCCGCACAAATCCGGGACGGAAGCGCCCATCACCTCGACCTGATTCTCTGCGACAACGACAAAAAAGCAATCATGGCGAGCATCGGGATCAATTCGTTTACGCTGCAGACGCGAGAGAAACTTTTGAAGATAGGCATAAAGGGCGGCATGGCGTATGGGAGCGGGACCACGGCGGCGTACTTCAAATACAAAAGGACGGATGTTACGATCAACGCCGACGGGGAGGTATTTACTCTACGAAATGTGATAACGACGATTATTGGAAAAACACCGTCTTTCGGATACAGGATGATACTTGTTCCGGAGGCAAAAATCGACGACGGTTACCTGCATCTGCTCGCCGTCAATGTCGGCTACTTCCGCGTGGCGTACAACATATTCAAGTCGTTCTTTGCGCCCATACGAACGGGCGAATACAGAAAGGCCACAAACGTGCGCATCACACTGAAAGAGCCAAGATTCCTGCAGATCGACGGCAACATCTACAAGAAGGCCAAAGAATTCGAGTTTGCCGTCCTGCCCGGCGCACTCAAACTCACATTTTAGTGCCGTCTCTCAGAACTACTATAACATTTTCCTATACTGTCATGCCAATGCCCGACGCGCCGGCACAGCCTCGCCCATTGTCATTCCGACCGGAGGCCCGCAGGGTCCCGGCGCGCTGGGAAGGAATCCGCTAAAACATCATCGCCGAAGGCGATTCAAATATTATCGCAGGCGAATTTCCAGGATACGTTTTGTGGCCGAGCAGACCGCCGTCGATGCAGCGCACCGCACGGGCGCTACCCAGATGATCTTTTCAGTATCGGCGATGATCACAATCGCTTTGCGGAACTCCGGATCAATTCGGGCGGCCGTGAGGAACTTGCCGACTTTTTTTTCGCTCGCCATCGGCAATGGCGCGAAGCGGTCGCCCGGCCGTCTCTTGCGAACAATCAGAGGCAGCGCAAGCTTGTCATAATCAAACCACTCAACACAGTTATCTTTGTGAGCCTTGAAC
>JAGHBX010000100.1 GCA_021160785.1 Planctomycetota bacterium
ATACCTGTTTAGTGCGCATTTGTGTGTATCAGCTGTCTGATGAGATCAGCGTCAGGATCGAATCCAATCTGGCGGGACGCATTCTAAGCGGGGCTTTCGTGCTGGAGCGTTGCGATGATGCCGTATGGCAATTCATGGCGATAATGGACGGATCTGAGCGATAGTCGGCCGCGGCTATTTTCGCAGTTCCGGTTTGTCGGGCTCGATATGCACCGTTATGTTTACGGGCCGGGTTATCTGGGCGTGCATGGTGTTCTCGAGGGCCTCTGCTATTTCGTGGGCTTCGGTGATGTTGAGTTGCGGGTCGACGAGGATGTGAAGGTCCATGAATATCTCTCGGCCTGCGGATCGTGTTCGGAGTTTGTGCCACTGTCGTATCCTTTGCTCGGCGCCGATTATCTGTTTTATCTGCTCCATCGTGTCGGAGTCGACGGCGCGCTCGGCAAACTCGTGCAGGCAGCCTTCGATTATCTTGACGGCCACAAGGATAATCATCAACCCAACCACAATCGTCGCCACGTGGTCGCCGTGGGCATAGCCGAACTTCATCGCGACAAAACCGACAACAACCGCCACCGAGCTGAGTGCGTCGCTTCGATGGTGCCAGGCGTTGGCATAGAGCGCCGAACTGCCGGTGGCGACGGCGATCTTCCGGGTGGCGCGGTAGAGCAGTTCCTTGGCGACGACAGATACGAGAGCCACCCATAAAACCGAGGCGGGCAATGCTTCGATGGGGTTCTCAACAGAAAGGGCTCGGGCGATCGCCAGAGACGCCTGCCGGATCATGACCCCGCCGACGGCAACCAGCACGATCGCCACAATCACCGCGGCGAAAGTCTCCAGGCGTCCGTGGCCGTAGGGATGCTCCGGATCCGGCTCCTTGGCGCCGAGCTGAACGCCCAACAGGACGACAACGTCGGTGGCGGTATCGGAAACGGAGTGAATGCCGTCTGCAAGAAGAGCCATCGAGCCGGTGAGCAGCCCCACCACCGACTTGACAATCGCCAGGGCGATGTTTATCGCCACCCCGACATAGGTGACGTTTTTGATCTGCCTGTCAGCGGATTGTATTTTCGAATCTATCATATCAACCTTGTGGCACGGGCATCTTGCCCGTGATTTACAGCCTTCCTTGACATGGCTAAAATGTTACCAATTTTACAAAAGTCCTCATCAACCTGACCCTGAGCGCAACTCGCCGCGAATCTTCTCGACGGCCTGGAGGTATTTAGCGGCTGCATCGGCGGTCTGCGTTTCGGCGATAGCCCTCATGATCGGCTCGGTGTTGCTGGTTCGCAGATGCACCCATCCGTCGTCGAAGTCAAAACGGCAGCCGTCGCTCGTATCGATTTTAGCATCGGCGAAAACGCTGCGGAACTTGGCGATAATCGCGTCCGCCTGTTGTTTGTCGGCGGCGAATTTTGTCTTGACCATGTGATATCCGCCGATATCTTCGACAAGCTCGCTGATCGTTTTTTTCGTATCCGCCATAAGCTGCAGGACCATCGCCATTGCCACGAGGCTGTCGCGTATCGGACCGACACGCAGATCGATGACCCCGCCGTTTCCTTCGCCGCCGATTATGCAGTCGTTCTTTATCATGGCGGCGGCGACGTTGGCCTCCCCCACGGGTGTGCGAATGACTTGGCCTCCGGCGGCGGCGGCGACGTCGTCGATCATTCTCGACGTCGACAAATTGGCGGCGGCGGCGCCTGTGCGTTTGCCGAAAACATGCTTTGCCGCTAAGGCTAACGTGTATTCCTCGCCGATATAGCCGCCTTTCTCGTCGGCTATCGCCAGCCTGTCGGCGTCGGGATCCTGTGCAAAGCCGATATCGGCGGCGGCCTGCTTTACCTTCTCGCAAAGTCCGCCGAGATTCTCCGCCGTCGGCTCGGGAGTGTGTGCAAACAGACCTGTCGGCTCGGTGTTCATCTCGACAACATCACAGCCCAATTGCGCCAGCAGTTTGCGCCCAACGAGTCCGCCGGCGCCGTTTACGCTGTCCAGAACTACCTTGAATTTGTTCCGGGCGATGGAATCGGCGTCAATGATCGCCAGTACCTTTTCGACATGGACGGCGTTGGTTTCGTCGTTGGATGTAACACGTCCGCACGCCAGAGAATCGCAAAGTTCAAAGGTCCTGTCGAAATACATGGCTATTATCTTCTCAGCAAGCGTGGCCGATGGGGCGATGCCGTTGCCTAACAAGAGCTTTATGCCGTTGTACTCGACGGGGTTGTGGGAGGCTGTTATCACCACGCCGCCTGCACACCGCAATCGCCTCAGCATAATGCCGACGCCCGGCGTGCTGACGATTGACAGGTCTATGACATCGACGCCCACGGAGCAAAGGCCGCCGGCTACTGCCAAAAAGAGCATCTGCCCCGACGGTCGCGAGTCTCTGCCGATACAGACGGCAAGTTTGGCGCCCGGCTGCGCCCGGCCCTTCAAAAACGTCCCGAAGGCGCACCCGTAGGCCGACGCAATCTCAGGTGAGAGATTCTCTCCGATAACGCCGCGCATCCCGCTTATACTGAGGATAAGTTCTCCAGCCATCTCTTCCTCACATTTTCCTTGATCTTTCGAGCGTGTCCTTGAGCCTGTCGACAACCGTGGTAACTTGGCTTTCCTTGAGGTTGAGGATATCCTGTAGGGCCTCTCCGATAGCCGGCAGATACGTCTCTATATAGCCGCGTTTGACCATCTCATCCTTTATCCGCTTTTGCCTCCTAACATGTATGCCGAGTTTTCGGCCGCACTCGCGCACCGCTAATTTGATCTCCTTGACGATCTCCGGGTAGTGCGCTATCGCCTCCTTGCTCTCGGAGGTAAACGGCACCCAGACCGAGGCGATATGGACCATGAGCATGAGCTGGCCCCGCGGAAGAGCGCCTCTGCTCTGGCTGAGTCCGTAACTGCGCCAGTTCGTTTCGAGCACCGCCTTGTATATCGCACAGCCGGACTGCTGATACAGCAGCGGCACGCGGTTGGCGATTCGCGAAAGGCGCATCAGCGGTTCCTTGTCGTTGTCGTCGGACTTTCTTCCGTTACCGTTACCGTCGCCCTTAAACCCGTAGGCCATCGCCGCCTCGATAAGAAAGGGGTTTCCCCTGTACACCGACGGCCTTCGCGTGCAGCTTGTATAGAACTGCGCATCGACAACCCGTCTCAGGCCGCCTTCGAGCTTTTCCTCGCCGATCGGTCCGATGCAATCGCTGGAAGGCGACATTATCTTTGTCTCGTTGATCGCCTTGTGCAGGGCTTCGGTCTGCTTGAGCGTGATCTTACTGATCCACATTCGAGCAGACAGTCCGGCGGTCTTGGCTATTTTGGCGGCGAGGCGAGGGCTGACACGCGAAAACTCCTTGCGCAAAAACTCCGACAGGGTATTGGAGGAGCTGTCTCTTGCCATCTTAAAGAGAATGCCAAGCTCGACACCGTAGGGATGCGGCTTGATTTCCACGGGAATGAACGGAAGCTCTTTGCTGGTCGCCGGATACTCGTGAGTCTTGCCGTCCGGCGCGTTGTAGATAATCGCCGCGTGCGGATTGGCCATGGCGGTCTGGGCGATATACTCGTCAACCGACTGCTTGCCCTTTTGATAGCGCCCTTCGAGCATAATCGTGACACTCGTTCCCTTGGGCAGGTCAAAATCGCATTCCTCGTCCTTGACAATATCCGGCTTGTTTCGCGAGGTGTCTATCTGCACGTGATAATGCTGGGCCGGTTTTTTCGGGTTGATCCGCGTAATAATCTGGACGGGTTCGCCCGTAGTCAGCAGCCCGTACATGCCGGCGGCGCTGATACCGATACCCTGCTGGCCGCGACTCATCTTGAGGGTGTGAAACTTGCTGCCGTAGAGCAGTCGGGCGAATATATTGGGCACCTGGCTCTTTACGATTCCCGGCCCGTTGTCGGTCACGTTCAGGATGTACTTGTTGTCGGAATCTTTAACGGCCTTTATTGTAATCGACAGCGACGGCAGGATATGGGCCTCTTCGCAGGCGTCCAGTGAATTGTCCACCGCCTCCTTGACGGCGGTCAGCAGCGCCTTTCGCGGATTGTCAAAGCCCAGCAGATGCCTGTTCTTTGCAAAGAACTCGCTGACGCTGATATCCCGCTGCTTGGCCGCCATTGATTCGGCGGTTGCCGCCCTGGGCATGCGGCGACGACGTCCGGCTTTGGGCGGTGCGCCACTTGCGGTGCGCTTGGCGGCAGTCTTTTTCGGAGGCTTCTTCTTGACCGTTTTTTTGGCGGAGGACTTCCTGGTCGCCTTCTTCTTCGTCTTGCCTGCCGCATTATCGGCAAAAGCGAAACTCATCTGCGTACTCTTCTTACTCTTCTTGACCGCCATACAAAAAAGACTCCTTAGAACTTCTAACAAAATGAAACGTGGCACGGGCATCCTGGTGGCACGGGCATCCTGCCCGTGTATCATGGGCAGGATGCCCATGCCACATTACGAACCCTGAACTTCCTTAAGTTCTGGATCTTCGGCTAATTCCGCTTCGAACGGATTGCCGTTTTGCCAGCCGGTTTTTCCCGTGTTTCTGAAATGCTCCAGGCGCCGGATCGCAATCTCACAGAAAACGGGATCAATGTCAACAGCAAAACACCTGCGAGAAAGCAACTCACATGCAATCACAGTCGTGCCCGAATGACAGAAGAAGTCGACAATCACATCCTGCGGATTCGAGCTTGCCCTGATTATCCTTTCGCAGCTTTTTATCGGCTTCTGGGCATAGCAACCGTTGACGTTTTCGTCCATCCGGTAGAACACCTGCTGAATATCCACCCAGACGTTGCCGGCCCTTATATTCTTCGATTTACTTCGCTGGAGGTTCTCGGTCGTCTTGCCGTCGATGTCCTTGTAATAGCCTCGCAAAATCTTCGGAATGTCGGTATAGGCGGCGTCGATATTGAAGACGGGATTGCCCTTGGTGTAGTAGAGCAGTTCCTGCCTGACGGCCATCCAGTTTTTCTGCGTGCCGTACCCCCGCTGATTTCGCATGGTTATGAAGCTTCGCGACCGGAAAGATTTTGATCGCATCATGACCATAAAATCCGCAAGCGGCTGAAAGTGATCGCTCTGGTCGGCGCCGAGCCAGACATAGAGCGAGCCGTCCTTGTCAAGTGCAGAATCCGTACAATCGATCCATCGGCTGCACCATGCGACAAACTCGGCTGGTTCGGCGCTGGCGAAAGCGACCATGTTGTACGGCGGGTCATGGATTGCAAGGGTCGCTTTGACGCCGGCCATTAATCGGCTTATCCGGGCCTCGTCGGTGGCGTCGAGACAGCCTATCCTGTGACTTCCTTCGGGATCCTGCCATATCTTGCCCGGCGCCAGTCGGCAGTATCTTTGAAGATGCTCGTGGAGCCGGCTGTTCTGGTCAATCCTCGGCAATGGCAGGTTTTTCATGTCCTGGGAAATCCTTTTCTCGCGGTTTTGGCGTCAGTCCAACTTACAGACGTAAATCTCATTGACAAACTCCAGCGACTGCAACTCCTTTACCGCTTCTGCGCCGGGTTCCTTGTCAAGGCTCACTGCCAGAATCGCTTTATGTTCCTGTGCTTTTTGACCCACACCCATCGTGCTGATGTTGATCCCGTGCTTGCCGCATACGGTTCCGACGCATCCGATGACGCCGGGTTTGTCGTCGTTGAAGATAACCAGCATCGTGCCGGCAGGGGTTACTTCGACATTGAACCCGTCTATCTCGATTATCCGCAGCAGATTCCCGCCAAAGACCGTGCCGCGAATGGTCCGGCTGACCTTGTCGGTAACGACGGTCGCCATGAAGCTCGACGCCACATCCTGGGCCTCGGTATTCTTTGTCTCGTCGATGCTGATACCACGTTCCTTCGCCAGGACGCCCACATTGACGATGTTCACCGGCAAATCAAAATGCTTCTGCAGCAGGCCGATCGAGAAAGAGGCCGTCACCATCGCCACCGACACGTCGGCAATGGCGCCGCGGTACTGGACCTGGATGCCTTTGACATGGCCGGTCGTGATCGTGCTCATCACACTGCCTATCCGCCGGGCGAGTTCGGAATACTGACCGACGATCGGCGGTGCTTTTGCACCAATCGAGGGCGCATTGAGTGCGTTTTTGATCGGGCCGCCCTTGATCGCATCGGCAAGAATCTGCGCCGCCTCGACAGCCACTTCTATCTGTGCTTCGGCGGTGCTGGCGCCCAGGTGCGGCGTGACAAGACAGTTATCCAGGTCGGCAAACCGCGTGTTCTCGGGCGGTTCCTTCGTGAAGACATCCAGCGCCGCGCCGGCTATCGTTCCGACCTTGAGCGCATCGTAAAGATCGTCTTCGTTGATGATGCCGCCGCGGGCGCAGTTGACAATTCGCACCGTCGGTTTCATCATCTTGAATTGTTCGGTCGATATCATGTTCAGCGTCTGCTCGTTCCTCGGGACATGGACGCTTATGTAATCGGCTTCCCTGTAGATCCGTTCGAGGTCGTCGGTTATCTCGAGACCCAATTCTTCGGCTTCCTTGGGAACGGCGAACGGGTCGTAGCCCAATATCCTCATGTTGAACCCCAGGCCCATCTTCACAACAGCCATGCCGATCCGTCCCAGACCGATCACGCCCAAAATCTTGTTGTTGAGTTGATTGCCAATGTATTTCTTGCGGTCCCAGGCGCCGGCCTTGAGAGTGGTGCAGGCGCCCACTACGTTGCGACTCATCGCCAGCATCAGGGCCATTGTGTGTTCGGCGGCGCTTAAGGTGTTACCGCCCGGCGTATTCATCACGAGAATGCCTTTTCGGGTCGCTTCGGCAATGTCGATGTTGTCAACGCCGACGCCGGCACGGGCGATGCCCTTGAGCTTGCCGGGTTTGGCTAACACATCGGCGGTGACCTTTGTTCCGCTGCGAATGATCAGGCCGTCGTAGTCGCCTATAATCTCAGTCAGTTCCTCAGCGCCGATTCCGGTCTTGACCACCGGCTCGACACCTTCGATCCTGTTCAATAAGTCAATGCCCTCATGGGCAAGTTTGTCCGTGATCAATATCTTGTACATTCGGTGCTTTTCCTTCCATACAGTCTGCAAAACTTCAGTAATTCACTCAAAGATTAACCGGTGTCGAGCCCTCCGGCCGCCGCCGAGGAGTCTTCTATTTCCATGCGTCGAGTTCATATTTCTTCTGCTCGTCGCCCCATCTGAACTGGTCGCCGGGACAGTCATAGAAATACCTTGTGATGCAATGTGCACTTCCCGACATCAGACGATTTGA
>JAGHBX010000335.1 GCA_021160785.1 Planctomycetota bacterium
CGTCAAAGCCATCGTAACCCCATTGCAGGACCCGTTTTAGAGCTAATCATTGCAGGTGTTTTTTTTGAAAAACCAAAGATATCACAACATCAACTCGGAGACACGCTATGTGCTTTGGGTGGTGCATTGAACTGTCGACAGGCAGGTGCGGGGACGGTAATATAGCAGTTCGCTTGTCCAGGTTCAGGTCCCAGTCGGGCCATGGCTTGGAGTACCCGCCCTTGGTCTTTAATGCGGCATTACTTGTATATTTGCACTAAACAGCACAAAACCTGTAAAAACCTGCTCTTTTTTGCCGGGCGTCTGCTGAAAAAGATTTTGCGTCATAAAATGCTTGATTCGTGGCAGGTTTTGGTGTACAAGTTGCCGTTGACTTGGACTTGGAATGGAACTGGAACGATAATATGCGAGGTGTTGAATATGGCAGATATGAAGATATTAAGTGACGCGATCATCAAAGGGGACCAGAAAACCGCGGTCGAAATCACACAGGCGGCGATTGATGAAGGGATGGCCCCGGGCACGATCCTGGAAGAAGGGCTCATTGCCGGGATGAATGTCATCGGCGTAAGTTTCAAGGCCAACGAAGTCTACATTCCGGAGGTCCTCATTGCCGCACGCGCGATGAAGATGGCGATGGAAATCCTCGAGCCCAGGCTGATCGAGGCCGGCGTCGAACCCTTAGGCAAGGCGCTTATTGGTACGGTTCAGGGCGATCTGCACGATATCGGCAAGAATCTCGTCATGATGATGCTCAAGGGCGCAGGCTTTGACGTAGTCGATGCCGGCGTCGATGTGTCCGCCGAAGACTTTGTCGCCAAGGCAAAGGAAAACGGCATACAGGTAGTGGGCTTAAGCGCCCTTTTGACCACGACCATGCCCGCGATGGAAAAAACAATCAAGGCGTTCAAGGACGCCGGCGGCTCCACAAAAGTCATGATCGGTGGAGCACCCGTAACCCAGGGCTATGCCGACAAAATCGGCGCAGACGGCTACGCCCCGGACGCAGCCAGCGCTGTCGACCTCGCCAAATCACTACTGTAGGGGTGGGTTTCACCCCACTAAAATCGCTGATTTTCACGCCAACTGCAACGGTGGGGTGAGGCTCTGCAGCAGGCCAAAGAGGCTGTGGACACGTGGTGAAGTGAGAATTTTCTGTTTTACCTTGATTTTTTGCTCAAAACCTGCGATAATGGACTTGATATGAGGCAGGTAAAGAACGATCTGTTGAGGCAATTCTTCGAGGGGCTGCGTTTTGCCCCGCTTGCCCAGAAGGAGAAGGAACTTACCCGCGCCCAGGCGCTGCTGGAGATTGTCGAGCCGGGCACAGAATACCCTTTCGAGTTTGTCTGCTTCAGGATTGCCGGTTTCCGGCCGCGCTCGGAGGATTCGGGGCACATTGTTCGGGGGCGCGATCTCATCGATGCGCTCAATGTCTTTATCGCCACGGTGAACAGGCAGACGGCGCCGGATATCTCCACCCGAACGGAAAAAGTGCATACCGTCCGCCAGCTTGCCCGGCGATTCGATGTTTCGACCAAGACGATTCACAGGTGGCGCGCCAAAGGGCTCAAGAGTCGGCTGTTTGTCTTTGACGACGGCAAGAGGCGGCTGGGATTTGTCGCCTCGGCGGTCGAGCGATTTGTCAGGGAAAATGGGCTTCTTGTCGAACGGGCGAGGGGCTTTCGGCCACTGGGCGCCGATGAAAAAGAGCGGATCGTCAAGCGGGCCGTCGTGCTGGCGCAGATGGGTGACAACAGCCGGTACGCGATCATTAAGCTTATCGCCGAAGAGACCGGCAGGGCTGTCGAGACGATAAGATCGCTGCTGGCGGCGCACGATAAAAACGCCAAAGACCAGGGCGCATTTCGCAAGTCGCCGGGGAGACTGCGATCGAAAGACATCAAGCAACTCTGCCGCCTGTACAGCCAGGGCGTAAGCGTTGGCGAACTCACGAAGAAGTTCGATCGCAGCAGAAGCTCGATCTTCCGGATTATCAAAAAGCGAAAAGCCGCCGAGTTGTTTGGACGCAAGATAACCTACGTTGACAGTCTGGAGTTTCAATCGGACGCCGCAACGCAGTTTATCCTCTCCGATGCCGGCGCGGGGCGCTCGGCGGATACGAGCGATAGTGAAAAAGGGCTGCTCACACGAGAGAAGGAGGCAGAGCTTTTCCGCCGGTATAATTACCTGAAGTTCTGCGCCTGCCGGTTGCTGGAGAAGGTCGCCGGCGGGCACTGCCACAGCAGGGATCTGCGGCGGATAGAGGATTATATGGACCGCGCCGAGCATATAAAGAAGGTTATTATCGAGGCGAACCTGCGGCTGGTCGCAAGCATCGCCGGCAAGCACGCCGCGACGCGGGAGGCGTTTGCCGATCTGATCGGCGAGGGCAATATCTCGCTGATGCGTGCGGTGGAGAAGTTCGATTATACGCGCGGCTATCGGTTCAGCACGTATGCCACATGGGCGATCGCCAAGGACTTTGCAAAGAAGATTCCCTCCGAAGCCCGCCGTCCGGATCGAGGCGCCACCGGCGATATGCTGCACATCCAGCAGGATCTCAGGCTCGGCAGTGTTGTCGACTTTGCCGCCCTGGATCGGGCGAGCCACAGTCTCCAGGAGGTCATCGCCAACAACCTGACCGAGCGGGAACAGTATATAGTTCGCAATCATTACGCCCTCGAGTCGGGACCGATAAGAAAGAAACCCATGACGCTCAAGCAGATCGGCGTCGAGTTGAATCTCAGCAGCGAGCGCGTCCGCCAGATAGAGCTTGTCGCCCTGCAGAAACTGCGGCATAATCTGAGCCCGGAACAATTCGACCTGCTTACCGGATGAGCGTTTCGCATGTAGGCAGCTATAATCAGCCCGATCGGACTTGATTTGGCGGTCGATAAAGCCGATAAGGTTTAGCGGAACACCTAACAATTTTTTGGATATTGACGGAGTTACGGTATGTCTTTGGCCTGTCAAAAGTGTATCAATCCGGATTGTGGAGCGGAGTTTGAGTGCTCGCAGGCATTGTATAAGTGTCCTCGATGCGGCGAGTTGCTTGACATCATATATGACTGGGACCGGATACCCGTGCCGAAGAAGCTGGCGGATTTTGCCGGTCGATGGGCGTCGCGGGATAACCGGCTGGATTTCTCGGGTGTGTGGCGATTCCGGGAGCTGCTTGATTTCTGCGGGGACGAGTTCAAGGTTTCTATCGGCGAGGGGCAGACGATACTGGAGCAAAATGACGATCTCGCCGGTCAATTGGGCATGAAACCGGGGCGACTGTTTTTGCAGTACGAGGGGCTGAATCCTTCCGGCTCGTTCAAGGACAACGGGATGACGGCGGCGTTTAGTCATGCCGGATTCGTCGGGGCAAAATCCAGTGCCTGCGCCTCGACGGGCAACACGTCGGCTTCCATGGCGATGTATGCTCACAGTTGCGGCATGAAGTGCACGGTTTTTATCGGTTCGGGGCGGATCGCGTTTGGCAAGCTGAGCCAGGCGATGGATTTCGGCGGGCGGACTATTCAGATAATGGGCGACTTCGACGACTGTATGCGACAGGTGCAGGATGTGTGCAGTCAACTGAATATCTACCTTGTCAATTCGCTTAATCCATTGCGGAGGGAAGGGCAGCATACTGTCATGTGACTGCCACTCGAGCAGAATGGCCCAACAAAGCGGTCGA
>JAGHBX010000434.1 GCA_021160785.1 Planctomycetota bacterium
GTCCAGGCCGAGTTCGTCGGCCATCACCTGCCCGAGATACGCCACCTCCACACTGTGCCGCAGCACATTCTGACCGAAGCTCGTACGATAATGCAACGCCCCGATCATGGACAGAACCTTGTTATTGAGCCCCCGCACGTCCACCTCGACGGCGGCCTCTTTGCCGATGTGTAAAACCTTTTGCTGGACGTCTTTCTTGGTCTGGGCAACCAGTTCTTCGATCCGGGTCGGATGAATACGCCCGTCCTGAATCAGCCTTTCCATGCTCAAGCGGGCGATCTCGCGGCGAATCGGATTAAAACCGCTGACCACAATTACACCCGGCGTATCGTCCACAATCACATCCACGCCGGTAGCCTTCTCGAACGCCCGGATATTTCGACCTTCACGACCGATCACCCGGCCCTTCATGTCGTCGCTGGGAATGTCCACCATCGATACGCTGACCTCACAGGTCTGATCGGCCGCATACCGCTGAATCGCCGTGCTGATGATCTCGCGGCTCTTTTCCTCCGCGATTTCGTTGGTCTCGGCGACCTTACGCTGGATCAGCAGGCTCATCTCACGCTCGCATTCGTCCTCCAGTCGCTGTAACAGAAGCTCCTTCGCCTCTTTCATATCCATCGATGTAATCTTCAGCAGTTGGTTCTTCTGTTGGGCCACCACACTGGATAAATGTTTGTTCTTGGCGTCAAGGCTCTGCTTCTTGCGATCCAGCTCCTTCTCCGACTCTTTCGCCTGCTTCTCGCGCTGGGTCAGTTGGTCCGCCTGCCTGTCGAGAGTGTCCTCACGCTTGCTCAGTCGCCTCTCCTGGCTGCGAAGCTGGGCCTGAATCTCATTGACTTCAGCGGTGAACTCTTCCTTCTTCTTGATGACTTCGGCCGCGGCATCCAGCTGAGCAGACTTGATAATGTTCTCCGCCTCACGTTTGGCGCCGTCCACTTTGGTCCGATGCGCCTCGTCGAGGCTCTTGGCTTTTATCCTGGAAATGACGTTCCCAAGACCGTAAGCAACGCCTGCACCCAATGCAAGGCATACAGCGCCCACAACTGTCGGAGGAATCGCCCACGCTAACACGACTGCCGTCTCAAGTTGTCCCAATATGTCCATAGCTCTCACCTTTCTCAAAAGCTGTTGTCAAATCATACGCGCCTCCGCATCGCGCAGAGACTGCGTTCGTTGGGGTAGTAAAAGCTAAACAGAAATGTGCTTGAAACGACGAGGTACTCTTATATCAGCCTGCCGGATCGCGTACAAAAAAGCAGACGCCGGCCGCCCGGACTCTCACAGACCAGCCACAGGACAACTCCCGGACATAAATCACGACTTTCTGTCATTATGCCGTTATCCCTTTCTACCGTTAGGCTAACGCTATATCCACAATTTCCCAATCGCCACACTCACCGACACACCTGAAAAACTGACTTGACAGCCCAAAATTCCGGACCGCCTTTCGCCTTTTCCTTGTATCATCGGTGTTCTTATAACTTTTACTGCCTGTAAAACCACGTCAACGATGCCAGCCTCTGCGTCCTGGATACAGGGCCAAACTGCTAATCTGAGCCGTCCATACGCAAAACCAAAGGCGCAACACGCCGACTTTATTCCAAAAACCACTAATAATCATACCCGATAAGAACGAATCGTCAAGGAAAAACACCGACTGATTCGCACTTTTTTACGACAATCCGCCTGTTGTATACCCTCTCTACGCCACCTATAGGCCCCCTGGAGCCTTCCGGTTCGCCGAAAACCACACGAACACACCTGCTAAAGCACGATTGGACTTTATTGGGACCTGCCCCGAACAACCCAAGGCCATAATCATCAAAACTCCTTATTTTCGAAATTTCGCCTTAAACACCGCCCTGATAAGACCGAAAGCACTTATGCTGGACAATATGTTTGTACGGTAACCGACCGCCATACAGCCGATTGGCCAAAGAGATTGGTTTTGGCGTTATCCATAGAATTTCGGAACACGGGTGGTAAAATATGCACAAGAGAAAAGACGTGTTGACAACCGGACAGGTTGCACAGATATGTAATGTCGCGCCCAGAACGGTGACCAAATGGTTCGATTCGGGACAGTTGAAAGGATACCGAATACCCGGATCGCGCGACCGAAGAATCCCAACCTCCGAACTGATCCGTTTCATGAAGGCGCATGACATCCCGACCGATACACTGGAGGTGGGCAAGATTCGCGTCCTGATCATCGACAGCGACTGGAAGAGCGCCGAAGAAACGGCGGACGCACTTCAGGCCAAGGGCAATTATGAGATGCGCACCGCCCAAAGCAGTTTCGATGCCGGGCTCGTCGCACAAAAACTCGTCCCCCATGTCATTCTGATAAACCTCATGGCGCCGGACATCGACGCGAAAAGCGTCTGCAAATACGTTCGCTCGACAGAGGACTTGAGCGGCACGAAGGTCATCGCCGTGGCAAGCAATCTGCGCGAAAGTGAAGCCGAAGCATTGCACGATCAGGGCTTCGACGCCGTTATCACCAGGCCCGAAGACGCCGCACAGGTCATGGAGACCATCCAGGCGGTCACGGCGATCATCTATTAGCCTGCACAAGCGGTTGTAATCACGGTCCTACTCGATGATGTCAAATTTCGCTTTCGGCGCTCCGCATACCGGACATCTCTCGGGCGCCTCACCCAGCACCGTGTTGCCGCATACGGCGCAGACATATATCTTCTGGGCGGACATATCTTCGCCCTGTTTGACCTTCTCTATCGCATGCAGATAGAGACTGTAATGAACCTGCTCCACCGCCATCGCATTCTTAAACGACATCAACGCAACATTGCTTTCTTCGACCTTGGCTTCTTCGATAAACTTCGGGTACATCTGCTTAAACTCGAATTCTTCTCCATTCATCGCAGCCTGAAGATTTTCCGATGTCGACTGAA
>JAGHBX010000599.1 GCA_021160785.1 Planctomycetota bacterium
CGCATGAAACTGGCGCACTGCGTACAACCCAATGTCAGCGCCACATTCTCGAATCGTCTGTCAATATCGTCAAACGCAGTCTTTACCGAACGGATGGCGTAGCTGGCGGCAACCAAAAACTGACAAAGCACAATTCCTTTGGGCTGAAACCAGAACTCCAGGCCTAAATCTTCCTGTATCCACTTTCCCAATCCCGTCTGCGAGAAAAACACCAGCAACGTAAGACCCGCAACCAGCGGCGGGAAGATGATGGGAAGATCGATGATCGCATCAATCACCGCATGCGCCCAAAATCTGTAACGGCTAAGGATGTACCCAAGGGGAACGGCAAAAAGCAGCGAGATAAAAGTGGTTGTAACGCTCGTCCAGATACTCATCCAAAGGGCATGCCGAATGTCATGCGATCCAAAGACCTTGAGCACCGCCTCTTTGTCGATATACAGGACGTCGGCGAGGATCAGCGTCAGGATAAACGCTACGAACACCGCCAACATGAACGCGCAGACGCCGGTGAAAAAACGATCTCTTATTCCCCTGTTGGGTGCGTTGCCACGTCTCAATCCGACAATTCCTTCATATCAATAACGGCGGGCCAAATATGAAAACCCGGCTCAAAAAATCTTCCACTCGTCAAACTCATGCCACAGCATGTACGTCATGCCCACCACTATGAATATGCACGTTACGATGCCCATAAGCTTGATCGTTGCCGGCTTCAAGTCGCCTTTAACTTTAGTCTTTAGAATAAAATACGTTATTGCCGCCACCACGCCCGCCGCCAGAAATGCAAAACCCTGTATACCGTACCAGGCCTGAGAGATCCCCCCCTGCTTGCCCAATTTCCATGCGTGTTCCACAGGGTAATAACGCGGCAGTATCCGCGCCAGCCCCGAAAACCATCTCGGCCAGCAGTAGAAAAACGCCGTAGCCCCGGCATAAACCGACCCGACAACCCAGACTATATCGCTCTTTTTCATGACCACGACCCCCTAATCAGTGTCAGGTAGCATCCGATGATAACCTTGTACCACAGTAT
Organism: Planctomycetota bacterium; assembly: GCA_021160785.1. GTDB lineage: Bacteria > Planctomycetota > Phycisphaerae > Sedimentisphaerales > Anaerohalosphaeraceae > B28-G16. The sequence goes on from JAGHBX010000599.1 coordinate 1,037, forward strand.
CACATTAAGAACGACACAAAGCGGAACATAAAAATAGAGCAGCTTCTCTCTTTCGGCTTCGGGTTTGAAGTTCTTTCTCAGGAAGTAATACACAAACATAAGGGCAAGTCCAATCGCCCCCCAGTGCTCCTTGACCTCAAACAGACCCGTCGCCCATGGAATCATCTTGTCGAAGCCCTCCGCCTCGCCGCGGATATGCACCCTGAACGCCGGATAGACTAACACGCCGAAGGCGTAGGTAATTACGTACGACCACAGCGACACCTTTAGATAGAGCCACTCCAACTTCTGTCTGCCGAATTTGCCCCGGACATATTGTACCACGCAAAGCAGATTGTGCGTCATGCTGCCGATCAGAACAAATGTCGCAAACAGATGCACCATCAGCAGAAATTCGTAAAAATTCTCGAGAAAAACCTTGTCCATTAGAATCCCCTTTAGGTTGCGACGTCTATTCTCCCGGCACACACCAGCCGAACTCTTTGTAGAACTCGCGGGACGCCGGCGACGCCAGGAAATCCATGAAGTGCTTGGCCTTTTCCTTGTCCCTGGCAAACGACAGCATCCCCACCGCCGTACCACGCAGCACCTGCTGCTCGTGCGGCATCTCGATGACCCGAATTCTCTCGGCCTCGAGATGTTCAAAAGCCGTCCACCCGAATGCAGCGTCAATCTCGTGGGTGGCGACCGCCTCCAGTATCGCCACACAGCCGTTGGCGAAGTAAGTGATGTTCGGTCGAATCTTGTCCAGCAGACCTAATCGCCCGGTGATATCCTCCCAGATGCCCTTGAGACAATCGATAAGCGAGATAGCGATTCGCACACCGGGCTTTGCCAGATCCTCTATACTCTGAATGTTCTTCGGATTGTCGGCGGGCACGAGAATCGCAGATGTCCGATACGCAATCGTGCGACGCTGCCCTCTTTGAACGATTCCCCTGACCTCGCCGTCGTCGAGCAGATACTCGGTGCCGGCTATTGCAAGGTCGTGAATGCCCGCATCCGATATCTCTAACAGAAAATCGTCTCCGCCCGTCTCGCCGGTCGCTTCTTCGGCGACGGGTTTGGCGCAATGACGAGTGCACACGCTGATTTCGATCTTAGTCCCAGTCTGCTCTTCATAGAACTTCGCCGCCTTTTCCAATGGGGCCGCACATGCCTTTGCGCTGAAAATACCAACAACCCCGTTACTTTGCTGACTCATTACCTGTACCTCCGGGTTCAACTAAACTTGCATTGCTTTGCTCTGTCACATTCCCGGCCGCCGCCTTTTGCGACCTGGACGGACCAATAAACATCTTTACGGCGACAATCACAAGAACCACCGCAAATATCTTCCGCAATACATGACTCGGCAGGAGATGGGCTAATTGGGTCCCGATCAAAGTGCCCGCCAACGTCCCGCACACGACCAGCCCGATGACAAGCAGGTCCATCTCGACATCCCCATGCCTCCAGTATCTAAACGCTCCCACCAGCGCCGTGGGAACCATCACCGCCAACGCCATCCCCTGTGCCGACTTTTGCGGAAAAGCCAGAAGCAGCACAAATCCCGGAACCAGAATTACACCTCCACCTATACCCAATGTTCCGCTCGCCATACCCGCGCATATACCAAGAACCACAAACGCCCACCATGGATTACCCAATTGTTCTAACATAGTTAAGTCTCCAGCCCGTTCAATAACGGCGAATTTGCCATTTTCCGGAAATTTGGCATTATAGCCGATTCGGTCCGACATTGCACCGAAAACCTGGCGCAAAATAAACATACCCTCTCCAAGCTGTTAATCCTCGGGCACTTACGTGCCCAGGGACGGATTGGGGACAATCCATGTTCCAGGGCCGGATTGAACGGATTGTATGCAGTTGATTTAGTTATTTATTTATCAAGAATTTGAAATTTAACGAAAACCGGTTTGTGATCTGATGGATAGACGCCGTCAACGTTGTAATCCACCTTCTCATAATCGAAGACGTCAACGTTTCCTTTGTATAAGATCCAGTCTATTCCACGTCCTCCCTTGAGACTGTCTTTCAACAGGCCAGGATCGTCTGATTTTCCATCTCCGACAAATGTCTTGTATACTTCACCTCCCGGCCTTGCATTGAAATCTCCCAGTAAAAATACAGGTCTCTCTTTTGTCCATTCACCAAACCGATTGAAAGCATTGATCCTTTCCATGATCAGTTTGGCGCTGTTTAGTTTTGCCAGATCATAACCGCTTGAAGATGTAAAAAAATGAGTGTTAAATACGTAAAACTCCTGGGAGTCTTCCCAATGGCCCCTGTAGTCCTCTGGGTAGGGACTGGTTTTTCCATCTGCCGGCCGGTTTATAATGGCAAGGCGAGCCCAGGTTACAATTCGTGGATTGATCTCCGGTCCGCTACCGAGTACTTCCGGCGTTTCCGACAACTGAAAAGTGCCCATTTCCCGCAGCCGAAACCGGTCTCGCCTGAAGAAGATAGCCATATGTTCGTCATCGTCGCCGCCTTTGCGTCCCTCTCCGATAACCACATAATCGGTCAAATGGTCCATCAAAAAATCAATTTGCTCCTTCAGGCCTTCCTGTGTCCCAATGATGTCCGGGGCATATTTTTTAATCAGGGCAACTTGCCACTCGCGCCGAACTGACCATGCCGGTTTAAAAGTGGGGCTGGCAAACTTCAGGTTATAAGTCATCACTTTAATTGTCGGTCTCTCCGGCGCCTTATCCTTGTCGCCCTGCGCGTTTACAATAGTACATAAAGTAAAAAACACGATAACTATCATGTAAACCACTTTCATTTCTTTAGAATGCCTCATCTTTAAGGCCCTTTCTGTTTACTTATTCAAAATTTTTTTCACTAATCTGACATTTCCCATTTAAATGCTTAAAAAACAATTCATACCTTCCGACATCAATAATCTTACCAGCATCATCTTGAACCGTCAAGAGTTCAGAGTGTGCGGTTTATGCCCGACATGGACCGTGGCAATGCCGAATGTCAAAGGCCTGGCAACAACCTCGCGGAAACCGGCTTTGTGCAGTTCAGAGCCCAGATATACTTGCCGGTCCCACCGTCGCACCGACTCGGCAAGATACCGATACGCACCGTAATCGCCGCTTATCAGACCCCCCAATACCGGCAGAATCCAGCGGAAATAGGGCAGATATGCCGCCCGAATAACAGCATTCTTCGGCAGGGAGAATTCAAGAATGCACACCCCCCCGCCGGGGCGAAGCAGACGGTGCATTTCCTTGAGACCCGCCGAAAGATCCGCCATATTCCTCACGCCAAACGCACAGCTTACAATATCAAACGACTCCGATTCGAACTCCGTCGCCGTGCAGTCGCACACCTGCCAGTCCATATCCACTGCCGCATATTTCCCACGACGCTTGAATCTACTTTCCTTGGTCCCGGCAAGTTCAATCATCTCCGGACTGAAATCGCAACCGGTGATTCGACCTGTGTCGGCACAGCCACGGGCGAATGCAAACGCAAAATCCCCCGTACCGCAGCACATATCAAGCAGCCTGTCGCCTGTCCCGGGCGCGGCCATCACCACCGCTGTCCGTCGCCAGCAAAAATCCACACCGCAACTGAGTACATGGTTGGCCAGGTCATACCGCGAAGCGATACCGCCGAAAACCGCACCAAGCTGTCGGCCTTTGTCGTCTACACCACCGTTTTTTGTCATATTGTCGCCTTGCAGGAGCCACCCAGCAGCCTGCCCAGGCGTTGGGTGGCGCCCGTAAGCTTTGCTTACGGGTGATCATACCGTGTATGGCG
>JAGHBX010000040.1 GCA_021160785.1 Planctomycetota bacterium
GCCTGATAGAGGAATATCGCCAGCAGGCAAAAGGCCGCGGCAAAGAGCACATAGTAAAGTTGGAACGCGATGGGGTCATTGGCAAACTGCCTCCAGTACCAGCTTGTGGCAAGAGCTGCGGAAGAGGCGATTGCAAGCGGCATGAAGATACGGGCGTTTTTCCTGCTGGCAAGTCGAGCTATTTCCGGAACCGCCAGAAAGGCGATGAGGACAACGAGGAGGCAAAACAGGCTACCCTGAATCGGCGCGTTATCTTTGGCGGCGCTGATCGAGCCGTCAAGGCTGGCGCCGGCTAAAATCAAGCCGATCAAACACAACACCATCAATGTCCCGAAAAGCAGTCTGTATTTCAGCATGGTCGTCCGGTCTTCAGATTGTTGTCTGTGAATTGATATCCCCGAAGCGTCGGGCCCTTTGTGAGTAAGCCCTGATTGCAAGGTCCATGTCTTCGGCAGTGAAGTCGGGCCAGAGCGTCTCGGTGACATAGAACTCGGCATAGGAAATCTGCCACAGCAGAAAGTTGCTGATTCTCAACTCGCCGGAAGTCCGTATCAGAAGATCGGGGTCCGGCAGATGAGCGGTATAAAGATAGTTGCTGACGCAGTCCTGATCGATATCTTCGAGTGCGAGTTGTCCGTCTTTGCACAGGCCCGCGATCTTTACGACGGCGTCGGTAATCTCGGTCCGTGCATCGTAGTTGAGAGCCAACCCAAGCGTCATGCCGGTATTGTTGCGGGTCTCCTGCATGGTTTGCTGCAGAGCGGTCGTAACATTTTGGGGCAGTCTTTCGGTCCGGCCTAAATGAACGAGACGCACATTGTTCTCCATCAGCCTGGGGCGAATTTCCTCCAGGTACATGGAATAGAGATACATCAGGAATTCGACTTCTTCGGCGGGCCTTTTCCAGTTCTGCATGCTGAAAGAGTACAGCGTGAGGCATTCAATGCCGATTTCGATGCAGTACATGGCTATTTCTTCCACCGTTTTGCCGCCCTGGCTGTGGCCTTCGTGTCGGGGCAGACCTTTGTTCCGTGCCCACCGACCGTTGCCGTCCATGATGACGGCAACGTGTCCGGGTATGCCCTCGGGCCTTATCCCCAGGCGTTTGGCGGTTGTGCGGCGTTTTTCTTCGAAACTCTGAGTCAAGCGTTTATCCTCGGAAAATCACTTCGCTGCGTTTGGGCCCGACCCCCATAATGGTGACGGGGATCTTGACGATATCCTCGATTGTCCTGACATAATCCTGCGTCGTCTTCGGCAGGTCGCCGAAATCCCTGACCTGCGACAGATCCCCGTCCCAGCCTGGCATGTCTTCATATATGCACTCGGCGTCGGCGAGGTCTGTCGCGTCGCATGGGAAAAATGTTGTCTCTTCACCGCGAATGCGGTAGGCCCTGCAGATTTTCAGTTCTTTCATTCCCGCAAGCGTATCCAGGTGCATCATGGCGATCTCATTGACGCCGCCGATACGCCCGCTGTAGGCAACGGCGACGGCGTCGAACCAGCCGCATCGCCTGGGTCTTCCCGTTGTCGTACCGTATTCATGTCCCCTTTCGCGGATCAGATTGCCGATGTCATTGTCCTGCTCGGTGGGGAACGGTCCTGAACCGACCCGCGTGCTGTAGGCCTTGACCAGGCCGATAAACTTGTCGACCATTTGCGCGGGTACGCCGCATCCCGGTCCCAGCCCGAGGGCGGTTGAATTGGAGCTGGTAACAAAGGGAAAAGTCCCGTGGTCGATATCCAGCAGCGCGCCTTGTGCGCCTTCGAAGAGGATATTTTTGCCGTCATCGATGGATTCGTGGAGGAATCGGGTTGTATTGGTCACAAAACCCACCAGCCTGTCGGCGTAAGTGCGGCACCTGGCGTAAAGCTCATCGGCGTCTATCGGTTCTGCGCCGTAGAGAGCGCCGAAGAGAGTGTTCTTGTAGGCGACGATTTTTTTCAGTTTTTCCCGCAGTGCGTCCATGTCGCGAAAATCGGCCATTCGGACAGCGTAACTTCTGCCGGTCTTGTCGGCATAGCAGGGTCCGATCCCCCGTGCGGTCGTGCCGATCTTGTCGGCGCCCAGCGAGGCTTCTCTCAGCTTGTCTTCTGCCTTGTGGTAATCCAGCACGACATGGGCGTTTTCACTTATCAGGAGCCTGTCGTCGATGCCGATGCCTTTTTCGCTCAGGCCGTCAATCTCCTCCAACAGAACCGCCGGATCCACTACGACTCCGTTTGCAATGACGCATACGGTACCGCGGCGAACCGATCCGCTCGGCATGAGGTGAAGTGCAAATCGCGTATCGCCGATGATCACGGTATGTCCGGCATTGGCGCCGCCGCCGTATCGCACAACGATATCGCTGTTTTCGGCAAGAATATCGACGACCTTGCCCTTGCCTTCGTCGCCCCACTGCAGTCCAACTACACAACAATTCATTATCTTTGGAAACCTTTCAATTGCATTCCTGTAATGCCCCGCCGTTCGATCAGCTTATTTGTGCAACCAGTTCATCCAGCACCGCCGACAGATTATCGTACATCCTGTCGCTGAGTTTCAGGTTTGTCTCCTTGCCGCCCTCGGCGATATGGGTGATGACAAAGTACCCCTTAGTGTCGAAATGCGTCTTGTCGATGCTTTCGATCTTGTCATAAGCGATTGTTTTTTTTCCGTTAATCGCCAGCGCGGTGTCGTCGGTGGTGAGTTTTCTGTCTTTTATCATAAAGAAATACACCGTCAGCGCTGCGGCGCCTGCGAGCAGGAACGGGGGTGCCTTTTGGTTAAAAACAAGTGTACCGTTCGGGCGGGCGTCTTCCGTACCATAATCTAACGTGTTTTTTTCAATGAAACCCTTATTAAGATAGCCGTCATAGATAAACCAGCTCGCCAGGCCCACAAGGATTGCGATATATATCTTGAACCCGTTTTTCTTGAACTTGCTCAGTGGCGCTTCAACTGCCATGAATTTTTCTCCTTGAATGCTCTGCGTATCTGCGGTTATTTCCTTCTCTGTGCAATCGCATCGGTCAGCGGTTTTGCAAAACCCGGTATTATTTTATCGACCATGAGTTCTTCGGCGATTTGACACTGGTGTTGAAACGACCTGGCTGCATCGAATCGGCCGTTCGGATCGGGAAATTGCCTTATGGTAAAGTACAGGCTGATCGTTTCGTCAGGTTTGAATTTGTTTTGTCTGATTTCATAAACACTCGTTCTGGGTTCCACGGCGATGCGTGCCTGTGTTCGGCAGTCCTGGCTGAGTGAAACAACGACGTTGGGCGAAAAGCCGATAGGCCTTGCACCGGGCAAATCCAACAGGGCGCTAAACGCCGCCGAGCCGAAGAGGGCGTCCGCCACGACCTCGTCGTGATTGCCCTGAAAGTCGAAATCCATGGTGAAGCTGACATCGAGCGAGCCGATGTCCAGGTGGTTCACACCCAACATATAGGGCGCCAATTCCAGCACCAGGCCGTGAAGCTCGTAGGCGTCCTGAAGGCTGGGCGGATTAGCGCACATCGAGCATATCCTGTCCACTTCAAGCGTTACCCAGCGAAATCGCTCGCCATCGCGTTCTTCTTCCAGGCAGTAATCGCCCGCGTCCCGGCGGCGGAAGTTGCCCATACTGGGAAACTGCCGTTGAATACGTTCGAAAAAGCTCAAGATCGTATCCCGCCCGGTGGGCAGGTCAAGTTCCGTATTTACGTACATATCGACGAAAAAGTCGTCACAAAATGATCCAAAACTGTTCATCTTCTTGCCACATCTCCAATTGAAAACACCCAAACCGCAACATTTTTGCACAAAGCTACGTAATTTACAAGGGATAAAGCAATATAAAATCAGCTAAATTGCCCGGCAAAGCGGCAAGACGCCTTTTTTGGGCTCTTGGATGGGGCTCCCATCCACCTCGCTGCGTTTCCCGATAGATCGGGACTGCCACTTATATGGTGGCTAAACACGTATATCCTGAGAGGA
>JAGHBX010000018.1 GCA_021160785.1 Planctomycetota bacterium
CGAAGATGATGAAGACGGCGATTATGACCAGTTTCGGGATCACAGCGTCGTGTTTTGTGGCTACGTTTGTGTGCGAAATGATGGCGACGGAGGTCTTCCTCAATCAGATTCGCCCGGAACTGTGGGCCTGGGCGCCGGTATTCATCTTCCTGCCGATCGCCGTCATCGAGATCGACTCGATGAAGACATGACCGCGCCGAATGTGTATCGGAATTCCTTGATGAAGCTGCCGATGTCTGCGCCTTCCAGTTTTACGCTGCGCCAGTGGCCGGTAAGGGGACACGCCACATCCGCCGCCGGGACCGCACCGCCAGGTTCGCTCTTGTCCGCCTCAGGAGGCGACTGCTTGGCGCACCCCCACGTGCAAAGTATCACCAATGCACAAAACAGAAATACGTCGTTCCGTCGAGCTTTCGTCACGGTCTTTCCCTTCCGGCAGCGGCGAAGAAACAAAGGCATCAGGGATCTTCATGGGATATTCTCCCTGCAAGCCTCCAGCCGGCCTCCTTAGATCATCTCGTCGACTTTTGCCACCAGTTGCTTGACATGATCGACCGACTCTTTTAGTGCGTTTCTTTCATTGTCGTTCAGGTCAAGTTCTATGATTTTTTCGATGCCGGCGCCGCCTAAGACTACCGGTACGCCGACGAAGGCGCCGCCTATTTTGTACTCGCTGTCGCAGTATGCACAGCAGCTCATGACGCATTTTTTGTCTTTGAGGATGGCTTCCGCCATCTTTACCGCTCCGGCGGCCGGGGCGTAATATGCGCTGTAGCCCAGGAGGTTCACTATCTCGATACCGCCCTTGCGTGCTCTTTCGACTAATTCGTCTATTTTTTCTTCGGCCATCAACTCCGTCAATGGTATCCCTGCTACCGATGTGTAGCGCGGCAGCGGGACCATCGTGTCGCCGTGTCCGCCCATCAGGACGCCGCTTATATCGCCGACGCTTACGCCGAGTTCGTCTGAAATGAAATACGCAAACCGTGCAGAATCAAGCGCACCTGCCATCCCCATTACTTTGTTCTTCGCAAAGCCGGTAACCTTCGCCGCCGTGTGAACCATCGCATCCAATGGATTGCACACGATAATTACAAAGGCGTCGGGGCAGTTTTGGGCGACATGAGCGCTTACACTCTTGACGATCGCGACGTTCCTGGCTAACAGGTCGTCCCTGCTCATGCCGGGCTTGCGCGGCAGGCCGCTGGTGATAATTACGATATCGCTGTCCTTTGCCGCTTCCCAATCCGTCGAGCCGGTAACCGACCCGGCAAAGGCAAATACCCCGCCGGATTCGGACATATCAAGCGCCTTGCCCTCGCCGAAACCTGCGATAATATCGATCAGGACAACATCGCCCAGGTCTTTGCCCGCCGCAATATGCGCCGTCGTCGCGCCGACATTGCCCGCCCCAACAACAGTAATCTTCTTCCGTGCCACCTTAATCTCCCAAAAACCAAAACCACTCAACGAACTACAAACTAAATACTAAAAATTCCTGACAAAATGAGTGTTTTAATGTGGCATGGGCATCTTGCCCATGATTCACGGGCAGGATGCCCGTGCCACGTTTCATTTTGTTAGAAGTTCTAAACGCTATTCTTTCTGTCGATCCAGGGCGGTATTGTACAGCCACACTGCCACGCCGATTAAGAGGGCCGTGCCTAAGATGCCTCCGTAAGGCAGGATATTGCCCGTAACATGGGCGATATACGGCAGTTCGATCTTGTACTGCTTGAGGATTACGATGGGCACGGCTAACGTGATTCCCATCAGCGCCTCGCCGGTGATCAGCCCCGAGGCAAACAGCAGCCCCGAGCGCGACGAGCCTTCGACTTCTTCCGATCGTGTCGCGAGTTTCCTGCGAAAGCTTTTGACCGCCCAGGCAATCAGGCCGCCGAAGAAGATCGGAACCGACAGTTCCAGCGGCAGATAGAAGCCGATTGCAACCGCCAATACCGGCGTGCGGAAGTTGCTCTTCTTCGCTTCGAGCAGCAAATCCACCGCGATGATCAAACCGGCGACGCCCATACCGATGAACGCAAAGTTCCATGGCATGTCCCCCTTGAAGACGCCCCTGGCGACGGACGCCATGAGGTTGGCCTGAACCGCCGCTAATGCATCCTTGCCGGCGCCGGGCTGGCCCTTGAAACCGTATGCCGCGTGCAGCAGCATCAGGGTCGGCGCAATGACGATAGCCGCCGACAGCGTACCCACCATCTGCATTACCTGCTGTTTCCACGGCGTCGCGCCGACGATTCGACCGGCTTTGAGGTCCTGCATATTGTCGCCGGCGATCGCCGCGGCACAACACACCACCGAGCCGATGATAATCGCCGCCGCCGGACCGTTTTTGGCGTCTCTGCCCATCAGCAGCACCAACAGAAGCGACGCAACAACGATAGTCGCAATCGTAATACCAGAAATCGGATTATTCGACGACCCTACGAGCCCCGCCATGTAGCCTGCAACCGCCGAAAAGAGAAATCCGGCAATGAGCATGACAACCGCCATAGGCAGCGCGATCGCAACGTTGTTCACGAATGTCTGATAGACCAGAAACAGCGGGACAATCGAAGCAACGATCAGGATGAGAATCCATTTCATGGGCATGTCCCTGTCAATCCTTGCGATCTGGGCCTGTCCGCCCCCCATGGTTCGATAGGCGAGCAGCCCGCTCCTGACGCCGCTGAAGAGAGAACCCCTCATTTTGAAAATCGTCCACAGCCCCCCGATCAACATGGCGCCCACGCCGATATATCGCGTGCGCTTGGACCATATCCGCCAGGCATACTCCTTGGCGTCAACGCGCGTGCCTAATGCCGCCTTGACCTCGGCATTGTGTTTTTCGACCCCCTCGATAGCTTCGGGCGATGCGTCCGGTTCGGGGGTCTTGTACTCAAGCACAAAGGCATTCCACGCATTGGGATTTTCGATCTCGCCGGCGAGTTGATAGACCGGCCACTCATTTTGAGCGGAAATGCCGGGAATCGCCACGTACCAGTTTGCCGCCCCGCCCAGGAATATCAGTATGGCAATATTGATCCCGACGATATAGCCAACGCTCAGCAGTGCCGGACTCAGGTTTGATCCGCCGTAAAAAAGCATTCTCTTGATACCGTGTGCGCCCTCCAGGACCTCCGGCCAGAGGCCGATGCCTTTTGCCCCGACTTTGAACAGCGCCCCCACAACGGCGGCCTTTGCGATGATCATGACACCCTTGCCGCCTTCTTCGCCCGTTTCCAGGACTTCGGCTGTGGCGATGCCCTCGGGAAACTGTAACTCGCCCTCGACGATCAGCGACCGCCTCAGCGGAATCGTAAACAGTACGCCCAACAATCCGCCGAACGCCGAGATAATCGTGATCCACCAGAAGTTCCTGCCGCCAAAGTCATCCCAGTAGCCTAAGATCACCAGCGCCGGCAGCGTAAAGATCACACCGGCGGCCAACGACTCGCCGGCGGAAGCGGCGGTCTGGACGATGTTGTTCTCGAGGATATTGTGCTTCTTGAACAAACGCAGCACACCCATCGAAATTACCGCCGCCGGGATCGACGCCGAAACCGTCATCCCCGCAAAAAGACCCAGGTAAGCGTTGGCCGCCGCCAGAACCATCGACAGCACCACACCCAGAACGACAGCCTTTACAGTGATTTCCGCAAGAGACTTTTCCTTCAAACCCATAGCTTCCTTTCCTTTTCTCTAATCAAGGGGAGCCAGACCCTTTTTCTTCTTACTTTACGAACTGCTCTGCAAAGTATCTGGGTGTCAGATGCTCGCCGGTCGAGCGACGAATCATCTCGTTCCAGCGGTACACTGCGCCGGGGGCGAAAACCTCATCGCGAAAATATCGCCCAATGCGCTCGTCGCCGGCATAGCTCACATCGGCATCGCTTTGGAGTTCAAGAACATTCTTGACGATATAGTTATGCCACTGCGACGCCAACAACTCGCCTAACATGTAATTATGATAATAACAGCTTGCCACGGTAAAGTGCAGCTTCGACGCCCAGCCGGCGTCGGGCGCGCCCTCGGGCCGATTCACAAGTTGATACTTCTCCACCAGGTCCCACCACAGCGTATTCAAGTCCCGGTCCGGGTCTGCGTAAACAGCTTTTTCAAAGTTATACATCACCATCGCCCAACGGGCAAACAGTATCTGCTGGAACTGAAGATACCGAAACGTAACCTTTTGGACTTCGGCTCGCTGAGCATCGGTCAGGTCCAGCATCTGCTGCATCCATGCGGCGTTTCGCGACAGCCTGCCGAAGAACATTGCGACCGCCTCGGTGGTGAAGGAATGTGCCGGCTCACGCAGCAGCCAGGGCTCGGCGGGGTCGTGATACTTGAAATACACGGCATGGCCCAACTCGTGCAGTGTCGTCTCCATCCACCGTTCGTCGTTGGCGATATTGGCTAATATCCGCACATCCCCGTGGCGGTCGATATCTTCGGCGAAGGCGTGGGGGTTCTTGCCCTCCTTGTCGTACAGGTCGCTGCGGGCCATTATGTCATCGACCGGCAGGCCGATGCCGGCGTAATAATCGATGCAAAGGCGAGCGACATCGTGTTTGGCGTAATAATCGTCGAGATTCAGTTCGTAGACCAGCGGCGTCCGCTGAAAGAACGGGTCATGATAATGCCACGGCCGAAGCTCCTCGACCTCGATACCGTAACCGTCGGCAAGAATTTTGTCAAGCTGCGCCTTTAGCCTGGCAAAAGGCTTAGCCGTAAGCTCATCCAACTCCGCAAAAATGGCGTCAACCTCCTCGACCGACTGCTCACCCGTCGCAAGACTGTACGTGTGGAAATTCGCATAGCCGATCCGGGCGACCGCCTTGTTCCGCATCTTCACCAGACGCAGATAATCATCGACAATCACATTGCCCACTTCCTTGCTCGCAAGCCACGCCTTTTTGTGCTCTTGTGCATCGTTCGAGGTCGTCATGATGCGATATATATCGGACATCGTGACTTCCTCGCCGTCGATGTGGCCGCGATAGTTGTTATACTTTTCGGTAATCGCAGTACTCAGTTCGATGATGTCCTTAAGCAGTTGGGTATCCATCTGACTGCCTAGATACGCTAAGTACAGTTTGTCAAGCTGGCGTTTGAGTCGGTGGTCGGTAACTTTGCCCGAATCCTTCATGCGTTTTAGAAATTCAAAGTCGTCGGAGTTGGTGTAGATATCGTTGATCTCCAGCC
>JAGHBX010000554.1 GCA_021160785.1 Planctomycetota bacterium
ACTTCTTCCGTGCGGGCGATATCAAGGACTTCCGATAGTCGTTGTCTTGCTACTGAATATGTATAAACTTTCATATCATCTACTCCAAGATCCTGATACCGAGATCCATAGCAACCATCTTCATCCGGTGATCAAGTGTTAGCATCGGACAGCGTAAATTTAAAGCACATTCAATGAAATATGCGTCATATGCATAAATATTGAACCGAACTGCTAGCCCTAAAGCCGCTTGAATGTCGATTCGGCGCAGTTCCACAGGTATGGCTTGCACTGCATCCCAGGCTGAGATAACCTCGTTGGGATCCAATGCTTGCTTCTTGACCATCGCTGTTAAAGCGTTACCAACCTCGAAAGGCAGTACTTCCGGCGCAACCAACTCTTTGCCAATAGTAAACTGAATAATTTGCCTTTTTTCGGGTTCCTCAAGTGCTACAGCTATAAAGGTATTTGTGTCGGCTACAATTTTCATGTAGTACAATTGTACTTACAAAAAACAGCATGTCAAGCTAAATGACAGCCAAACGGAAAGCATCACCGGCGCAAAAAGTGTGAGCTTTTTGCGCCCGAGTGCATGCGATTGTGTAGGCCCAGCATGGGCGTGAATTTATGAGGTGGTGTCTGAAGGAAGCCGGAGTATAAAGCTATGAGCCAAGCCCGCCCGGCATTCGCCTGAGGCGCTGCCGATGGCGGACGGGCAGAGCGAGGCGGCCAGGGCGAGAGCGTTGCGGGCAGGTTGCAGGAGCTGTTACAGGCCTAACAGGGAACCTGTGCCTTATAGACATCTAAATGTTCAACTAGCTGTTCTTAAAAAAGAAATTTTTTAGCTTGACAGGGGTAAGATAGGATGTCCCCTAATACCGTCCCCTAATATAGTAGTAGGACCGGGCTTGTCCAACAAACGGTTCAGATTGTGGCTTCGCTTCACTTCGCACAATCTAACCTTATTCGTTAGGCATTTTCTTATTCTTCATCAGGACTTTTATGCTCTTCGATTATTCGTTGGGCCTCGCGCTCATATTCCTCTGCTAATTCTCTTAATATAACCGCAAATCGCAGAAAGCCAGCATTCTCCACATCCTCAGCTTTACGTCGGAACTGTTCTGCCAATTCCTGTTCCGGTTTGCCGGTTGGGTCAACCCAATGAACGCCGCGTGAGTTGTATGTCTCCGTCCTGTAACCTGCGCGCATGTCATCAGCTGCACGGTCATTTAATGCGGCAGCCACTATTCGGTTTATCCACAAGCCGCCTGGATCGGGTGGGGTGTGAATCAATACTTCTCCAATTTTAATGAGGGCAACTTCCAAGTGGCCGGATTCCGCACAGATTTCCTTTACCCTTTCGAGCCATTCGGTGAAGCGCTGTTCGCTGAACGTTCCATCTTCTTGTGTCCCAGGCGGTGTCCTCCACTCATGCGATAGCCGCCAGGCATTTGTTGCAACTGCCTTTGAGTCCTCGGTGGGTTCACTCGAGGGCTGATCTTCTTTCTTGGAACGATAGATCAGGCGGATTACCTCGCAAAAGAATTCCGGGTCATTGGCCAGTCTGCTTTCAAGGAGTTGGGGCGCGGCACCTACATGACGGTCGAGCAAGGGAAGATATGCCCACTCCACTCTAAAGAGGTCGTCCTTATTAACCGATGGCTCAGCTTGAAGAAACTTAATCAGTTCTACGATGTGGTACCCGTCCATAGCGTAGCTAGGCTCACTGGAAGAAAGCGCTGCGAGCAACGCTCGAATACATTGATTACTATTGATCGGCTGCTTGGCATGGCGCATCCTTTCCAGGCAGTTTATTGCCGCATGTGGTCTGCCATGTTTAATCAGTTTCTCAATGGCAATTGCAAGGTCACCATCGGCCTGATAGGCATTAGCTCCGGTGCGAGTCCAATATTCACGCTCGTCTTTCTGAAGCCATTTTGAAGCGCGATCCCATGCGTCCTTTGTAAACGGCAAAGAAGCCAGAAATTGCCCTATCTGCTCGGGCGACCAATCAGATTTATCGAGTTCGTCGCACCACTCCCAGCCTTTGAGATAGAAACGCCGCCAGATAAAACCGCTCACCAAGGCCTTGCGCGTGTTGTCCGCTTCATCTAGGAAATGCGGCAAAAGAGTACTTTCACACACATCATCAGCAATAACGCCAAGCGCGTGACCTACCTGCCAGGGTGAAGAAACGGATTCGGCAAATCGGATAACACCCTCGGCACCATATTGCTGCAAGATTTCCGAAATGGCCGTTTCGCGTCGGGTATCGAGTTTCTTGCGCTGCTCCTCCCAATCGCCGTTCTCTTCGTAGAGATCAAAGTCACGATCTGAAAAAAGGTGCTGATATAAATTGAACGGGTTAGTGGGAGCGAGTTGCTCAGCAACTTCTTCAATTCGATTAATGAGTTCAGGGGGTAATGCCCATTCGGCATCGGAAAACCGCCGGTGTTTGTTAGTGAATTTCGTTAGATGCTCCCAAATCAAGAGTCGTTGTTCTTCAGGGAGTTTTGAAATGGGCTCGGAGGCAAGAATTTCAAGAAGTTTATCAAAAGCGGGTTTAGGCAGGTTGTCAAAATGATCAATCAATACGGAAAGTCGCGCAGTATCTTGACCAGCGGCATCCACCGCAAGCTCCGCGTAAAAAGATGTCTGTTGCCAGTATTCCTGATTTGTAACCCCCTTTTCCCAATCATCTGGGATGGTCTTGCGCCAGCTCGGTTTGTGGGATCCAAAAGAGGTCTGGTGCTGACCGGGAAGAAGCTGAATGATGAGATTCCAGGCGATATCCGGCTGTTCCTGAAGGAGCGTCCTCACCGCCACCTTGCGCTTTTCAACAGGTGCCAATGTTTGCGGAAGCCAGGGAAGTAGAATGGTTGCGAGCGAATTGGATGGACGATTGGCCCACTGGCCGCCGGGATCACGGCTGGCAAGTTCACCAAGTGCAACACAGACACGAACCAGATACTGTTCATCCCAGGCCAGGCCTTCTAACGCCCAGAGCAGGCCGGTTAAATAATTGCGACCGGTGATGCCGCTGCCTTCCTGAGAAAAAAGTTCATCAAAGGGACATGGCGTCTGGCGTATCGCCTTTTCAACCGCATCAAGGAATTCACCCGGCGCGGCTTCGGCCAGGGTAGGCAGCAAATCATTCAGGCTGCCCCACAAAACCCAGTCGGCATCGGTCAGGAGTTCACGTATCACCAATGCGCAGGTTGCTTCAGCTTTCCCTTGCGAGCAGTTAGCGCACGACTCCGGCTGGCTGCCCAGAATGGCCAAGCCCTCGGCAATGCCTTTTCGCAAGATGTGTGAACACTTCAGCACCTTGCCATGAATGCTTGCCGCATATCGTTCTTCGGCGGGCAGCTCAAAAGCGGGATCTGGCTCATTCAGTACAGAAACAGCAAGCGACCTAAACGTATCGAGGTCCTGATCAAGGATACGCGATCCAAGTAGACTCCAAAGCTCGGCTCGATTAACAACTTTCCAGATGCCGTTTCTGAGTGACAACGGGCTGTCAGGGCAGAGCAATATTTCCCGTGCCTTCTTTAGCCATTCGTCATAACTGATGTCGAGCAGTTGGGTTATCGTCTCAATGTCGCACTCTTTTTTTTCATTCCAGCTTCCTATCAGGACTGTTAGGGCCAAATAGGTGGCCTCCGGGTGCTGAGTCCAATCGGTTTTAGGTTTTGTCCGTGTCACTTTGAACGCATCGGGTATCTTCGTCACAACCTTTTGTTTGAAAGCTTCTCTAAGGTCATCCGGCAGCCTGCTGGGCGTTATCGTGCCGGCATCCTGATTCCAAGTTTGTACGATATCGACTACCCGTGACCAGACCCACTGCGGATCTTGCTGCTGGAATTGTGAAATATGGGAATGTAGCAATGAAAGGACAACACCAAACTCGTTGCCAAAATCGTAACCGAGCAGATAGAAGTGGTTCAGGAAGTCATATAGTTCGTCCTTTGAAACATAGGTGTCGCCATTTGCAGCCTTTAGATGGTGCTGAATGACCTCCAGTTTCTCAATACTCTTGGGCGGGCTGAACTTCGCCTGCTGGACATTTCTGAAAAACTCATCAACGTTTTTGGTGTGCCGTGCCTGGTTTAGTAGCCATTGTACATTGTGTGCATCGGTCGCGCTGAGCGGTCCTGTGATCAGCGCAATAACATCTTTATCCCTTTTGAATACCTTTGGATTATTGAAATCATTCCAGGCAGCCTGCATCACCTCCCCAAACAAGGCGCCACCCTGTGTTATGGTAATAGAATGTTTAATCTGGCCGAGAAGTTTTCGCCGCTCCTTGCTGTTTACGTCTTCTACGACAACGATTAGGTCGTCTGTATCAAAGCCTTCGATTTTGCCCTGAAGTTTAATTTCCACAATGGGCCAGCAGGGAAGACAGGGGGCGTGCCCACCGGTGAGCATTAGCGCGACAAATGACGCCTGAACATGGGCTTCAAAATGAGCGCCGCCACCGCCAGTTGAGAATGGATTGCTTAGTTTTTTATTATTTGCCATCTACGCTATGCCCGGATTCTTATGTCTAATCGCCGCGGATCAGGAGCGAGACCGGAGGCAAACTTGTTTGCCGACGGGATCGTCTGCTGCATCCGCTGGTTGTGAGGCGCGGAGCGCCGAGCACCCAGCGGATGGTAATACGCGGCGATTGTTG
>JAGHBX010000015.1 GCA_021160785.1 Planctomycetota bacterium
GCACGCGGCAATGTCGTAACCGTCGGCAAATACTTCTCGCCGCAGCAGTGGTACCTCTGCAAGCTCCGCATGTTGGGCGCAGAAAAGCTCTTCCTCAAAACCGGCACGCAGATCAAGTTCCATACCGGCACAAGCCAGGTCGTCGCCAAGGTCTACCTGATGGAGGCCAACACCATCGGCGCCGGCGAGCTACAGTTGGCGCAGATTCACACCGAAAAGCCGATCGTCGCCGGTCCCGCCGACCGATTCATCATCCGAACGCCGAGCCCGGCCAACACCATCGGCGGCGGCATGATCGTCGAGGCGATTGACCAGCGCATAAAACGCAGCAGGCCCGAACTCCTCGCAGAAGCAAAGGCCCGCGCCGACGCCGCCGAAAACGAGATTGGCTTCCTCGAATACTGCATCAAGACCGCACCCGACGGCGCCGCAGCACCGCAGCAGTTGTCACTCCGCGTCAAGATATTGCCCGAGCGACTGGCGATGCTAATTGACGGGCTTATCGATTCGGGCAAGGTGTTAGCTCTGTCCGGCAATCTCTTCATCCACGCCGCCACCGCCGAACGCCTTGAGCGTACGCTTGCCGATCTGGTCCGCCAATACCACAGCGAAAATCCCCAAAGCCCCGGCATCGGCGCAGAGCAGTTGCACCGGACATCGCAGCTTGCAAAGAACGTCTACGACGGCGTCGTGCAATTGATGCTCTCCGCCGAAAAGCTTGCCCAGCGAAAATCCTGTCTCGCCCTTCCCGAGCACAGCGAAGATTTCGATCCCGCCCAACGCAGCCGGCTCGACGCGGTCGAATCGCTCTTTAAGCAGCGCCTCTTTAATCCACCGAATATCGACGATATCGTCGCCCAAACCGGCATTTCCGCAGACCAAGTGCAAACGACTCTGCACATCCTGACCGAGCAGCAGACACTCGCCCGCGTCGACCAGAAGACCCTGTTCCACAGCAACGCGATCAACGAAGCGGCGCGTCGGCTCAAAACACACATCGAAAAAGAAGGCATGCTCGAAAGCGTAAAATTCAAGTACCTGCTCGACACCACCCGCAAGTACGCCATACCGCTGCTGGACTACATGGATAAGATCGGAGTAACCACCCGTCGCGGCAACACAAGATATCTGAAAAGCAGGTAAGCACCACCCTACTGCTTGCATTGGTAGCCCGAAGCGGTTAGAATATGCCTGTAAAGGATTGTTTTGACTCGAAGGAGACTTATATGGTCTTTGGAAAAATTGCGGCCGCATTTATCATTTCAGCCGCCCTGCTTGTGCTGGCGTTTGCTTGTTATCAGCCCGGGTGAGGCGATCCACTTGCAACTGTTGGACAGTTGTATCTTATCTTTATAGCAACCCCGGCTGCATTCATACTGAGCATATTAGGCCTTATCTTCGACAAGCGCAAGCTGCTGGCAGTGATCACGATGGTGGCGAGCGGCGCGTGGGTGGCATTTTTGGTGACAGTTATATGTTTGCAGATTTTCAACCTGTGTTGATGAATCCATCTGCATCACGACCCATCACGAATCGCCTGTGTAGTCGGGATTTGGCTTTGGCATGGCGGCGTTGACTTGTTGGCGCCAGCGGTGGAGCTTGTTGCGCAATTCGCCGGCCTTGTCGGGCATCGTCCGGGCGAGGTTGTGATCTTCGCGGATATCCTTTCGGAGATTGTAAAGCTCGACGTTCATGTTCTCGAAGAACTCAATCAACTTGAAGTCCCCGGCGCGAATTGCACCCGAAGGCCGATGCGCCGAGCCGTGATAATGCGGATAATGCCAGTAGAGCGCATCCCGCTTCAGCGAGCCGGTTTGCTTCAGCAGCGGCGCGAGGCTGACTCCGTCGATGTGCTGGCGCGGTTTGGGCGGTAATGCGGCGATCTCGAGCAGCGTCGGATAGTGATCGCAGCTTATCACCGGCGCAGAACACACACTGCCGGGCTTTGTTACGCCGGGCCATTTGACGATGAGGGGCACTCTTATGCCGCCCTCGTAGTTCCAACCCTTGCCGCCGCGAAGCGGCCGGTTGGAGCCCCAGGGAGCGGTTCTGCCGTAGGGCAGGATTGACTGGCCGCCGTTGTCGGAGGTGAAGATCACGACGGTATTATCCTCCATGCCCGATCGCTTTATCTTATCTAAGACTCTGCCCACGTTTTCGTCCATGTGCTCGATCATCGCCGCAAACGTCGCATGGTCCTGCCGCTCGCGATTGCGCGCGTCCGGGCCTTCCTTAACGAATATGAGTTTGTCGTATTTGAGTCTCGCGGCCTTTGCCTTGTATTTGGCGATGGTTTCTTTCTTTGCCTGGACGGGGCTGTGGACTGTGTAGTGACTCAGGAACAGGAAGAACCTGTCGTCGGCATTGCTGTCGATAAAATCCATTGCTTCGGTCGCCAGCCGGTCGGGCAGATATTCGCCTTTGGGCCCGTCGGTGAGGTTTTCGAGGTTGTACGGACTGAAGTATCCCTGCCGGGGCGCGCCGCGATTGTTGCCGGCGACGTTGACATCAAAGCCCTGCGTCTTAGGATAATAGTCCCTGCCGCCCAGGTGCCACTTGCCCACGAAACATGTTTTATAGCCCGCTGATTTGAACGACTCCGCTATTGTGACCTCCGATAACGGCAACTGCTGCTCAAAAGCCAGACGGTCGAGCTTACCCTTCTTGCGATTGCCAGGTATCCAGTCGGTAAGATGCAGCCGGGCCGGATACTTGCCACTCATGATGGCGGCCCGCGTCGGCGAACAGACCGCACAAGCCGCATATGCATCGGTGAAGCGCATACCCTCTCCGGCTAATCGGTCGATATTCGGCGTTTCATAAAAAGTGCTGCCGTTACACCCGCAGTCCCGCCAGCCCATATCGTCAATCAAAATAAACACGAAATTCAACGGTTTCATGCTCTTAGGCCTGGCCCATCCCGGCGCCGCCGGCGCGACCGCCAAGGCGCCCATCAATTTTAGAAAGTTACGACGCAACATATTATTCTTCCCCAAATACGCTTAGTTCGCTTATGGTTGTGTATGGTTCGCCTCCCAAGGCCGACAGGGCTCGTAGTTTGATATATCTGCCGGTTTGGGCTTTGAAGGGGACTTCCTTTTCAGATTTGCTCGCGCCCTTGAAGCTGCCCTTTACCACGGGTTTTGCAAACTTGTCGGGGTCGGCGGCGACGTAGAACTCGTAAGCCTTTATCATTCCATTGGCGCCGCTGTCGGTCCGCGGCAGATAGCGAAAGCCTTCTATTTTGTATGGCTTGCCGAGGTCAATGACGATCTCGTGCGGGTGGTCCGGCTTACTGTCTTTGAATTCGGTGTGCCACCATGTGTTTACATCGCCGTCAAAGGCATTAATCGCGAGTTTTCCATTGAATTTCGATTCGCTGTCTGCGCTTATGAGTTTCCAGTTTTCCTTTGGTATCGACTTATAGCTTGAGAGGGAGACTTTTTTTTTAGCGCCTCTGACGAGTGGAAACAGCTCAGACTTGGTTCTTGCTGTCTCGAAGAGCTTCTCCATGCGTGCGACCATATCCGGGTTCTTGTCGGCGAGGTCATTTTGTTCGCCGAGGTCTTCTGCGAGGTTGTAAAGTTGGATCTTGCCCATTTTGATGCGGATAGCCTTCCAGTCGCCCATACGAATCGCCTGCTGGCCGGACAGTTCCCAGTAGAGGTATTTATGTAGCTTCTGCTTTTCCGGTTGGCCGAGGAATGTCGGCAGCTTGGAGATGCCGTCGATGCCTTCGGGCGTATCGAGACCGAGAAGATCGGTGCATGTCGGCAGAAAGTCCCAGAAGGCCGAGACATGATCACTCACACTGCCGGCTTTGATCCTGCCCGGCCAGCAGGCGATATAGGGGATGCGAATGCCGCCTTCGTAGACGGAAGCCTTGAGACCGCGAAGCGGGCCAGTGCTTTCGAAGAACGCCGAGTCCGAGCCACCGTTGAACGTCGGGCCGTTGTCGCTGGTGAAGATTACAAGCGTGTTGTCCTCCAGACCAAGCTCCTTGAGCAGTTTCACGATTCTGCCGACATCGCCGTCCATGCGGGTAACCATAGCCGCATATCCCGCCCTTGGTGCGGGGTGCTTGAAGTATCCCTTGCTGCCGTCGTATGGCGGATCGGGCCATTTGCCTTTGTACTGGGCCAATGAATCTTCCGGTACCTGAATAGCAACATGCGGAATCGTGAACGGCACATAGCAGAAGAAAGGCCGATCCTTGTATCGCCGGATAAACTTGAGCGCCTGCGCCGCGATCAGGTCGTGCGAATAGACATTGTCGCCGTTTTCGTTTTCGGGTATGTGCTCGACCTTGCCGTCGTTCCAAAGATGATTGGGATAATACGTATGGGCCTGCCGCTGGCAGATGTAGCCGTAGAAATGGTCGAAGCCCTGCTTTTGCGGGTCGCCGGTGGAGTCGACGATGCCGAGGCCCCATTTGCCGAATGCGCCGGTAGTGTAGCCGGCTTCTTGCAGTATCTTTGCAACCGTTACCGTGCCTTTTTCGAGTGGCCACTGCCCGCCGATTGTCGAGCCGAGTTTCCACCCTTCGGCGCCGCCGACCTGCTTATTGCCTCGCACCTGTGAATGGCCGGTATGCAGACCCGTCATCAGCGTGCACCGCGACGGCGCACAGACGGGATTGCCGGAGTAATGCTGGGTAAATTTCATACCCTGGGCGGCGAGCCTGTCGATATTCGGCGTCTTGATCTTCTTCTGGCCGTAACAGCCCACCTCGGCATAACCGAGATCGTCGGCAAGAATATAAACGATATTCGGCCTGCGGGCCGCACGGTTCCTTGTTGTCGCCGCCGCCGAGCAGCCGGGCAATGACATTGCCGCAACGCCGGCGCCGAGAGCTTTCATAAATTGACGTCTGTTCATTCCAATCTCCTTAAATACCTGTCTGATCATGTCCGAATCAAGTATATACGATCAGGCGATAGTTTTCAAGCCAATAGGGCTAATGGACCGCAATCTGTGTGCCGAGCCGGTTTTTTGTTGCAGGGGCTTGATAAATGTGCACTTGTTCGATTACAATCATAGGGTATGATTCTGTTGATGTAATAAGGGCCAGTCTTGTGAAAGACTCTTGTGTCTTTGGAAAATTGATTCTGCTTGTGTTCCTTCTGAATACGGTGTGTCCGGCAAAGCAGGCCCATGCGGGAGTATACAATCTTCACCTGGCAACCGACAATGTGCCGGACTATACCAACCTGGAGTCTTTTGTTCACAGTACGACAAGTCATCTGGATACGCCGCAGGACAAGTGTATTGCCGTCTGGCGGTGGGGGCGACGCAGCCGGCGTCAGACGAGTAACTCGATGGAAGACGGCCGACTCATTCAGGACCCGATTCTGCATTACAATTCCTATGGAACCATGAACTGCGGGATCATTTCGGCGTTGAATATGGTCAGTTGGGTGGAATTGGGGTACAAGGCGAGATATATTCAGCTTGGCGACCACACGGTCAGCGAGGTCTCGTGGGATGACGGGGATTCGTGGCACTTGTTCGATTCGTCGATGAGTTTCTTCTGCTACAACGACGATGGGGTCGTCGCCGGTTGTCAGGAGATTAAGGACGCACACGCGGGGAAATTTACGGGTGGTGTGAACGAGCCTGGTTACTATTACTATTATCATGGCGCGCCGCAGTGCATTTCGCACCGGGGCAAGGATGGCTGGCGATATTGCAGCGATAACCCGGTAGGTTACAGTCGCACGCTCGCAAACGGGGCGTCGTCGTATACCGGCGGTTTCTCGGTCGATAAATACACGCTACATGTCCGTCGCGGACACCGGTGCATCCTGAACCTCCATCCGGGGCAATCCTATACCCGGTACTGGAAGCCGCTGGAACAACTCGCCGAATATAATTCCGACCTCAATGTCGACGACAAGGCTGACTTCTATCGGCCCTTGAAAGGTAAAGATCCGGACGAGCAGCACAACCTGCATAACATCCGGGGCAACGGCCTGTGGCTGTTTGAGCCCGATTTTGCAAATGCCGATTGTCGGGATGCGTTCTATGATTCGGAGAACATCGAGGTATACCCGAATAACGCACAGGGCCCGGCACTCGGTCCGAAGCGACAGGGAGAATCGGCGTTCGTGGTTTTCAAGGTGTCGGCGGCAAATGTGATCACTTCGATGCTGCTGGAAGCCGGCGTCGTGCGTACACAGCCTGATGATATTGTGCGAATAAGCGTCTCCCGAACCGCCGGGATTACATGGACCCGGGTCTGGGAGTCCGGGCAAATCGGTTCCCATCCGGTTCGACTCAAACTCCGCGACGAAGTGGCGGGCGTTACCGAGTGCCTGGTAAAGGTGGAAATGTTGGCCCATCCAACGAAAACCGGTGCAGGGTTGGATCGGCTGAAACTGACGACAATTACACAACTTAACCGGCGGACCCTTCCGAAACTCACCCTGGGATCGAATAAGGTGCGGCTCTCGGCGGACCGCCAGACGGAGACGATCATATTCTGGCCGGCGCTGCACGCCGATCAATATAAGACGACCGTGTTCAGCGAGAAGAATATATACTGCGACGAAAAGCCCGACGGCATGTACAAGGCGACATTAGGGCCGGCCAGAAACGACGAGCCTTGTGAAGTCACCTGGCGGGCCACGGCACCAACGGATATTGTCGGTGTGACCTATGGTGTGGTTGCGACCAACAGGTCGCCGAACCATTGGGTGTCGCTTCAGTATTCGTTTGACGGCCGTGAGTTCAGGGAATTTTATCGCAAGGATGACGGCGACAGTCCTTTCGACAAGCAGGTGTTACAGACGTACGCCGGCGGGCAGATTCCATCGGGTGCGCGGCAGGCATTCTTCAGGGGAGTATTTTTCTGCAAAGGCGGCGCCGCGACATACGGCATGCCGGGGATACAGGATATTCTGATGCAGATCAAGCACCAGCCGCGCAATGCGCAATTTCAACCTGTGGAAATAACGTACAACTGGACCGAGCACCGCACATCGGGCGACGTCACGCGCACCCATACGGAATTGGTTTCCTCGCCTGGGCATACCTATACCATTAATACAGCGGGTTTTCGCGATCCCACCATGAACTGGGTCCGCATGAATCTGAAAGGAAGCCGGCCCGGGTCGAAACGATCCGTTTACGGTTATTCCGACGGTGCAGATGTCGGGGATGCCTGCGAGCCGACGCCCGTGATCTATACATGGGGAAATAATCTTGCATCGGGCAGAGCCTATACCTCCAGCCGTCCGTCAAGCGGCGCCTCCCGGAATCCTGACACCGGCGGGTGTGAACTGACCAACGGCAAGATCATCGCCCCCACAGATTACACATCCAGCAAAATAGTTAAGGCGGCAACGGCATTCTGGTCGGCGGGCGATCCGCTCGTTTTGGTGGTCGATTTGGGAAAGAAGCAGTCGATTGAGGGTGTCCGCGTTAGTTCACATCAGCCCAATGACAAGTTCTGTCATCCCCGGCAAGTCGATGTTGCTTTATCTGTCGACGGCAGGCGGTGGCGGGAATGCGGACGGATCGAACACAACGATCTCTGGCAGCCTCCGGGCGACTACGAGCCCTGGGAGCATGACGACGACCCAAAATATAATGACCTGCCGGCGGCAGGCCGCCTGGCTTATTCGTATCCGTTAGTGTTTGAAGAACCGCTTGCCTGCCGATACGTTCGCTTTGTTTGTGTGCCGCTGGAAGGCCGGGGGATGGGGCTGTCGGAGTTGCAGGTTTTCGACGAGGTCAAAGTCCGTCCGGCGCCGGCGATTGTGGCTGCTTTTCCACGCTGAAGGAGCATTTGGCATGTTTACTGTTAATAAGAAGATTTTGGCGGGCCTGCTGCTTGTGGCCCTTGCAATTGTGCTGTCGGGTTGTCGAAAGGATGAAAACGCTCCCGCCGGTGAGCAGAATGAGACGGCGGTTGCGATCGGCGGTGAGAACTGGCCGATATTTCGCGGCGGGCGCAACCTGTTGGGGGTGGCGCAGGGGCAATTGCCGGATAAGCTGCAACTTGTATGGAAGTTCAAGACGCCCGATGCGGTTATGTCTTCGCCGGTAATTGACGGCGGGGTCGTTTATGTCGGCTCCGATGACGGCAGTGTTTACGCCATCGACGCCAAAAGCGGCAAAAAAGTCTGGTCGTACCAGACCGAAGACGCTATCGAAGCCCCGCCGACGGTGGTTGAC
>JAGHBX010000656.1 GCA_021160785.1 Planctomycetota bacterium
ATGTCCTGGCACGGATCTGCCGCACTACCGGTGCAGATTTGGACTGGCTGATTACAGGCAAACGCAAATCGTTCGGCTCGCAGGAATACCTTGAAATTCGCGTCGAATCACCTGAATCGCAAAACCCCTCCGTATCCAACACCGTAAACAAGGCGGATACACTGCTATCGTCTAATCCCGACCTGACAGATGCCGTCTCCGCTTTTCTCGATTTGCTGGCCGAAAAGCGAGGCGTCGAACACAACATAGCTGCCGATGCCGCTGGCCAACCAGTCCCGCAGCCAACACGCCAAACGCAAAATTATCATCCCACCCAGAATCCGCCGCCCGCTTCTCATCAGCCCGACGGTTTGGCCCAACCCGGCTGGATTCCCGTCCTTGGCAGAACCGCCGCCGGTATCACCCATTTCTGGGACCAGAGAATCCTGCCTTCTCCCGCCCACGCGGTAACCCAGCTCGAGGAGTTGGTCGGCAAATACCTGGGAAAATCCATTCTTGCCTGCGAAAATGGCCGACTGAACATAGACCATCCACCTCAACTCTCCTCTCGCCAAATCGATACAACGTCGGCTAATCTCATCCAATTGTCGGGCCAAAGCGATGCTGACATTGTCGAATTCGTCCAATGCAGGCAGATTCACGACCTCTATCCCGACAGTTTCGCCCTCCGCGTCGACGGCGAGAGTATGGCCCCCAGAATAAACGACGGTGATATCGTCGTAGCCAGCCCTTCGGTGCCCGCTGGCCAGGGCCAAATCGCTATTGCACGCCTCGAAAACCAGATCGGCGTAACCTGCAAACTCATCAGGACCACCCAAAACAACGTCCACCTCATTCCCATAAACGAAAACTACCCGCCCATTGTCGTAGAAAAGGATAAACTCCTCTGGGCCCAGGCTGTCCTCTGCCATATCACCATCTGAAGCCACAAACCAAACTTCGCTTGTTTTTTCACGTAGTAATCGTTCAATATATGGCAATACGGCAAAAAAACCCACCCCCCCCTGCTTCCGGCGCCGTATTATAATAAGCGTAACCATTCACAGTAATTTGGTTTATTGAAATAAAACTTTCTCCCCGATTTCCCAGGTAGTTTGTGACAAATCGACAGGATTTTGATAGTATAGAGCCTATGGAGACCATTCAAGCCAGTTTCGACCATTTGTTACGGGAGAACCCAATGGGTGAAACACGCAAGGACGCTCTAAGGCTCGATTTCGACCGCAGATTGGATCTCGAATTTCACGGAACAAGAATAACCAGTGATGCAGGTTTGCTTGCGTATCGCGAGCTTGATGAAGCCCTCGGTCTGACCTCAGCGATTGACTCAGAACTGCGTGACACTTGAACGGGGAAGAACACCCAGCACGGCCTTGCTGCTTTGCTGATGCCACAGCTTTCGGTATCAGGTTGCCAGTTGGAAGATTCCTCGCCGAGTGGTTGCGAAAGTCGAGTGGCGTGCAGGTGAACTGTTCCTACGAGTGAACTTCATCATAACAAATCTTCGTTGGAAATCCAGCAACGTGGTTCGATTCTACAACAAACGAGGCACTGCTGAGCAGTGGATCAAAGAGGGCAAATACGCATTGAAGTGGACACGGCTTTCGTGTCATGACTTCGTGGACAATCAGGTCCGTCTTCAATTGTTCGCTTTGGCTTACAACCTCGGCAATTTCCTGCGACCTCTGGCATTGCCCAAATAATCGGGGTCTGGAATGGAGGTCAACGCCGGCTGTATGCCAATAAAGTGGCAAAAAGCCGATTCTTCACGCAGACAGGCGGCTTTTAATGTGCCTAATCCCATATAGGCTGCTGGGTTTTTAAGAAATTCGGTGAAATTGCGGCGTAGTTTTATTATTACAGGGCGTCAATTTTATTGGAATGCTTCAGGAAAAGTGTCAAAGCGTGCAGAAATGGCGTTCTTGAAAGTAAATGGGAAATCTGAAATGAGAAACTTTTTATTGTAATCCTCAAGGGAATCCGAAAACGAGAGAAGGAATCTGGATGCACTTTGTAGTATTAACAATTGCAACTGCAGGAGATATTTCAATTGCTGCTATACCAGAGACCAAAGAAAAGGTGGGAATAACTGCTAGTCCTTAAACCAGCGTAGTTGGAAGCGATAAATTGTTTTTGATTATCAAAAAATACTCGAAACAACCCTTTCAGTGCAGTATAATGCACTCGTTCGTTTAAGTAACAAATTCAAAAAAGGACGAAAGGAGTCGTTTCAAGTGAAAAAGAAAATAGCAAAAAAGTTGGCACAAAGCAAACGAAAAATTAGAAAAAGGCTGGACAAACGGCCGCTGCCGAAACGTCCCGGCCCTGTGATGCAGCCGGGCAATATTCATTATGAAATGGCTGGTCGTGCTCGCGGGATAACCTACGGCGGTATGGGGGCAGTTCAGTTGCTGGTCAAAAACCTCGGACTGGACGAAGCCATCAACCGTTGTCTTCATCTTTTCAAATTGCATAATCCTTATTTTGAATCTGACCATATCCTCAATATAGCATACAACATTCTCTGTAATGGTGAGTGTCTTGAAGATATAGAGCGGCTGCGAAACGATGAGATCTATCTTGACGCAGTTGGCGCTGATACCATACCCGACCCGACAACGGCCGGTGATTTCTGCCGTCGTTTTTCAGTTGAACAGGTTGAGATATTACAGGATGTTATCAATAAAGTTCGCTTGAAAGTCTGGAAGCAGCAGGAGTCGGAATTCTTCGATGAGGCAATCATTGATGCTGATGGTACAATTGCTCCAACTACCGGCGAATGCAAAATGGGAATGGATTTGTCCTACAAAGGCGTATGGGGTTATCATCCCTTACTTGTCTCATTATCTAACACGGGTGAACCATTATACCTTTCCAACCGCAGCGGCAACTGCACCAGCAGTAAAAATGCATCACACTATCTTGACAAGGCTGTCAGGTTATGCCAAGCAGCAGGGTTTAAGAAGATTCGTTTTAGGGGCGATACGGATTTCAGTCAAACGAAATACTTAGATGGTTGGGATGAAGATGATATTACTTTTGTATTCGGCATCAACGCTATGCCTAATTTAGTAAAGCTCGCCGAGAACCTGCCCCAAACGGCTTATACAGACCTTATACGTAAACCCAAATATACTGTCAAGACACGGACTCGGCGAAAACCTGCCAACATCAAAGAACAGATTGTCAAAAAACGAGGCTACAAAAACATTCGCCTGCAATCAGAACAGACAGCGGAGTTTGAGTACACACCGGTTAAATGCAGAAAGTCCTATCGGATAGTTGTCCTGAAGAAGAATTTATCTGTTGAAAGAGGGGAACAAGTTTTATTTGATGATATTCGCTACTTTTTCTATATCACCAATGACCGTAAATTTTCGAGAGCAGCGATAGTTGGTGATGCAAACAATCGGTGCAATCAGGAGAATTTAATAGAGCAGTTAAAAAACGGTGTTCGCTTGTTTAAGGCCTAAAGTCGCGCATATAGATCCGGTCGCTCGCGGGCGTGTTGCCGAAACCCTAAGCACGAAACTCTAAATACTAAACAAGCACTAATCACCAAAAACCTAATCCGCCTTCGGCGGACTTCTGACTACGTCAGAACAGGGTTTTAAGATTTTGGGCATTAGCATTTAGATATTAGAATTTAGTGTTTGGGCAACACGCCCTTGCGCTCTCGGCTTGTGAATGGCGAGCATACCCCCCACACAAGCCCTGAGCACAAGCGATGAGACAAACGATAACTCCCTAAAACCTCAACAATACGGGAAATATATAAGCCCGCTGGCGTACTTTATCACGTTTACGACATACGGATTCTGCCCGCCTTTACAATTACCTGTAAATATGCGGTCACGCTGTTTGCAATTGACAAAAGCCAATTAAAGAAGAACAATAAAGAGATGTGAAATTAAAGGGGGACAAAACACTATATGCAGGAGAATATAAATGGCTGGAAAAATCAGGACCAACAAAGCGAGCAGGTTGTGGGCAGTCTGTGTTATTATGATTGGTATTTCGCTTATAGTTGGCTGCGCCGAAGATAACTCGACTGCCTCTACGGAAGAAGTCAAGCTGATCGAGGGCGTGGACTATATAAGGATCGCCCCGAATACCGAGACGATGCCGACCGCGCAGGACAGGTACGGAGTGCGGAGCCTCAAGGAGGACGAGAATGTAAGATGGATACGCGGCATAGTTTACGGACAGGCCAAGACTTTCAAAGGTACCAAAGACCTTCTGCTTGACCTGTACCTGCCCAAAGAGGCACAGAGCCCGACTCCGGTTGTGCTCTGGATCCATGGCGGGGGCTGGGAGAACGGGACGCGGAATAACCCGAGGACGCCTTGGGTAGTCAGGCACGGCTACGCGATAGTGTCGATCGAATACCGTCTGAGCGGTGAAGCACATTGGCCTGCGCAAATAGAAGACTGCAAATCGGCGGTTCGCTGGCTCAAAGCCAATGCCAAGCAGTACAATCTCGACGGCGAGAGAATATGCGCGATAGGCGGCTCAGCCGGGGCACACCTGGCAACGATGCTGGCGGTAACCTGTGGTGTCGAGTCGCTTGAGAAAAATGGCGAAAACCAGGCCGAATCAAGTTGCGTCCAGGGAGCTGTAAATCTCTTCGGGCCGACGGACCTGCTGGCCCATGCGCGTCGGACAGATCGATCCAAGTGGCTTGATTATGACCACGCCTCCAGGAAACTCATCGGCTCAAGTTACAAGGATGCTCCGGAAAAATACGCCCAGGCAAGCGTGACCAGTTACATCACTCCGGACGACCCGCCTATCCTGACCGTCCACGGTAGTAAAGACGCCACCGTTCCGTTCGAACAGGCGATTCTGTTGCATAAAAAGCTGAAACAAGTCGGCGTGGAAAATAAATTATATGAGCTGGTGGGCGTAGGTCACAGTGCGCCGCCGGACTCTTTCTGGGTAACCGAAGAGGCACAGCAGCGGGTGCTGAACTATCTGGAAAAATATTTATGAGCTTAGGAGGCGAGACTGTAGCATAGTTACCGGGAACATATCATTCCAATCCGTTCATTATGGAGCATTGTTATAGTTTGTAAACGCCCTTGGGCCTGTTCCTCTCGTTGCATATCAATGGCAACACGCTGACTGATATGATCCTGCGTTCGCACTCGATATACGCTTTTTTGCATCTTTCGATGCCGACGATA
>JAGHBX010000405.1 GCA_021160785.1 Planctomycetota bacterium
GGAAATATGCAGGGTTTAGCCGGTCGAGGTCGGGGAAGATCTGCTCGAAGCCGGGCGCCTTGCCGGGAAAATGGAAGGCGTGATTGCCTTGCTCGTCGTGCATGTCTTTTGCGCTGTCTGTGCCGGGCTGTTTCCACGCCGACCGCAGGATCGTGCCGCCAGGTGTTTTTAGTTGGGAGCTTTCGCCGTCGTTTGCCCAGTTGGGGAAGGCGGCGATCATTGCAAAGCAGTTAAAGCCCTGCTTCTTACGGAATTGCACAAAGTCCTTGAACCCGCCTGTCGGGCCGATGGGGCGGGGCGTGTCGTCGTCGTACCATCTGTATCGAAAGGTGGGAATCGACCACCATGTATCGCCTAAGAGAAAGTAAGGTGTGCCGTCTGCGTATTCGAATGCGTGGCCGTTGGCGGAGGACTTTATCATGCCGCGGCGAGAAGGGTTTTGTTTTTTCTGCGGTTCGGTCCACGCTTTCGCATCGAACGAGCCGGTCTTGCCGTTTAGGCCCAAGTCGGATTGGTTCGAGCCGCTCTTCCACGTCCATTTGCCGGGCGCCGTTGCCAGCACGCGCACGCGCCAAGTGTTCTCGCCGTCCCAGAACCCGTAGCAGCGCTTGTCAAAGCCCGGCCCTTTGAGATCAACCCAGACTTCAACTTGCGTATACGGATTCTCGCAGGTCTGCTCTGCATGAAGCGTAAGTTCGACTTTCTCCCAGACATGACAGGTCCGCCCTAAAACACTGGAGCCTGCCGCAAGCAAAACAAGCATAACAAACACAATGCAGCGTTTGAGCACCATGATTTGACCTCCTTCTGCAAAATAACAAAATCCTGTCCGCAGCCAAATCATATCAGCACACATCATCGAAATCAAGCGTGTTTGGGCAGCCTGCATCTCATTTCTCAATCCATCGCAGGTTGCGGAAGACGGGTTTGGCGCCCTGCCAGTCGGAGCCCACTTGCAGGGTCTTGCTTTTGCCGTTAACTGTTTTTCTCAGCGTTTCCCTGGCGCTTAGCCTTAATTCCCTTATACCGTTCCAACCGGATAACACATCGCCTGCTGCGTCATAAAAGTCGTCAGGCGAGAGGGCGATACGCTGCCATTTGGAACGACCGTTAAGCTGAATTTCCGCAGCGTATTCATCGATGCCAACCGCCAGTTTGTTGGGATTCTCTGCTCGAACCTCAAATGCGAGTTTAGCGGACGCGGGCGCCCTCCATTGATCGTCGTAAATTTTGTGTGTCCTGCGCCCCCATTCCTCGGGCTTGTAGGTAAACCACTCCTTTTCCCAGTTGCCTTCAAAGATCTCGATCACCAGTGACGGCTTCAGCGTAGCACGCACGCCGGCCGCCTTCATCCGGGCGGGGGTTGCAATGTGCATCGTGGATGAAAGATTGAACGCCTCTGCTGTATAGAGACTGTAATAGTATCCGGCGCCGGTGACAGGCTCATCCAGCGAATAGACTACGTTTGCATAGACCCAGAGTGGTTTATCCGTACTGGAAAGGGGAAGGTATGCCGTCCATGTGTCGGCTTCTCTTTCTGCAACAGCATGATGCCAGAAACGGTTCTTTGTGTTTTCATGAATGTTTTTCTCGCCATCATTTTGACCTTGCTGAGTATAGTAGATGTCGACGGACACGATCGGTTCGGCTTTATCCGGTGTAACTGTAAAGAATGGTATCGCGTTCTTTGACTTCAGGTTCAGGAGGCTCTTTGGAGTCTGTGGAAAAGAGAAAGTTCCTTTTAAGTATTGATCGAACCACAGCAGACCGGCGACCTGATATTCTGCTGTATCCTGATGGTTGTGATGCGGAGAACATGTAACGCGCCAATCCTTGCTGGATATCTCCCGCACCGCCTTCTGCAGATCATTGATACGGCTGTGAAAGTCATTGGCCGGATTTAGAAAGATGATCGGACAGCCGAGGTGCTTGAGATTATTGTCATCACTTATTGTCGCTCTATAAATCGCATTGTCCGAATAGCGATCGCTGGCGCCGCCGCACGAAGGCGCCGCCGCCTTGATCCGCCGGTCGGCAGCCGCTGTCATGACAGTGAGCTTACCACCCATAGAATGACCATAGACGCCGAGTCTTTTGGGATCCACTACCGGCTGCTGCTCCAGAAATGTCAGTGCCCTGCGAGCCCCCAAAACACAGAGGAACCAGGGGTTGTTGCGTGGCGATTCGACGGCATCCAGGGTCCACGAAGCCGGCGATACCTTGGCGAAGGCATTCTTCGGGTTTCTGCAAGGGGCGTGATAGGCATCGAGTGGGCCCCAGTCGGTTGTGAGCTTGTATTTCGGATCATCTGTCTTGCCGTCCCAGAAAAGCTTCACGATGTCAGAATTGACCCTATAGTCAGGAGCACTGATCCGACCGGCCCAGGCGATGGAAATCGTTGCATAGCCGCGTTTGGCATTGGTCACAACTGCACGGTAGTCGGCATACTGCCCGCCGCCATGGATCTGAACCAATCCCGGAAGCCTGGTTCTGCCCTTTGGAAACCCATACACCGCCGCCATTTTGGCTTTTTGCCCTTTGAATATACCGATACGGTATCGCACGATTCGCAGCACTACCCCGTCTTCTTCCCACTCCTTGAGTGTTTCGCTCTCCAAAGGTTCGGCGCGGGGATCATATCCCGCCCACATCTCTTCGAAGGTTTGCGGCGCTATGCCGTTTTTCAGCGGAGGCAGAGATTCTCCGGCATGGCATAGAGCACTGGCGCTTGCCAAGCCCACCAGGGCGATCATGGTCGCCAAAAACCTATCTCTCATGATTTTCTCCATGTCTCGGCATCCAAATTACCTAAACAGAAACGTGACCGGTCTTTGGGGTTTAACTGAAGAATCGAGGTTGATGTTGTATGTGATGCTCCAGGTTCCGCTGACGGTGTCGTAATCTGTTTGCCAGAAGTCATTACCGTTTACCGATTGATCCTCGGCGATAATCTTTGCACCCGAAATCCTGTACAGTTTGGAATGCCTGTAATCTTTGAGGCCGGTAAAAGTGACGGGTACATAACCGAGGCCGCCGGAAACAGTAAACTGTGCCCGCTGCATGGCGGATACTGATATCTCAACAGGATAATTCTTAACCAGCCTGCCTTCCTTCATCCGGATGTTCAGGTCATTTCCTGCCGCTTCACGGTGAATCATCTTCCATGTGTTGGCGTTTCTTTCCAGTGCGGCGATAAGAGGTTTGTTTGGGCCGTAGTAGATTCCTGCTTTTGACGACAGAACGACCAGTTCGATATCCGTATCGACGAAGTCGCCGGGCTTTAGGCTCTTTAGCCCCGGCGGAGGTGAAAGCTCGGCAGCGACGCGGAAGTTGTTTTTGTGCCATTCGGTCATATACGTGGAAAGATGCGGCTGGGGGCATTTCTTCGATCCGAGGACTGCATTCCACTTTCGCACTATCAGGCCGCGTGCGGCTTGAGTAATGTTCTCATCGGGTAAGACATCATGGAGCGACACCCACGGCTGACGGCCCGGCATTGGCACGGACTTGCGGTCATACTTCCAGCTGTCTGTACGGACAGACCATTCGGCAGTCATGCCATCAACATTTCCAATCGCGGTCTTTCTGTATTTCATATCGTTATAGTAATCGGAAGGCATCTGGCAAAATGCCAGGCGAGAGAACTCGACGGGCTTTAGAATATCATAACGAATATTCTGAAAGACCCGGACGTAGTCGTCAGCACGGGCGATGCTTACCGTATATGATGCGTTTATTGATTTATTCTGCGATATTTCATCGTAGCTGACCTTTGTCAGGTTCGGTCCGTAACTGTAGTACCGGCCGCGGGTCTTGATCATCGGGACATACTTGCCGTCGGCGTCGAAATAGACAAGGAAATCACCGCCGCCGACATTGCCGGTCCATCCCCATTTCTTGCCATTTTTGCCGAGCACCATGAGAGGCCGAACATCTGTTATAAAACCGCGGCGCTGGGTGCGACCTGGTTCATAACAGATCGACTCGCCGAAACTGCCGATCGCTGATTCGTCCCAGAACATATTATGCCCCCAGCCTATAAGCGACAGTTGGGCATGGGACGCCGCGGGTACGCCACCCCAGCGTGCGTATGCAATCGCATATTGGTATCGGCGGGTCGATCTCGGAGGCACCCTTATGACAGTTAAACCGTGTATCCATGATCCCTGGTGGCGCAACGGAGCTTTGCCCCTGTGCCAGTTCTTTGATATCTGGACGGGAATGCCGGCGGGATAGCCGTCGTTATCGAGAATCATCGGGGTAAAACCCGTTATGTTCCTTGGCGCGGTGTCGAACAGCAGCCTGAACGTCCTGGTCTTGTCGCTATCGTTGGTGAGAGTAATCGGCCATTTGTCGAGCCGGTCGAGATGCTCCTGGGGGTAGTAGGTTCCCGACTGATTGCTCCATCGCGGATCCCTGATTTTAATGATATGGGCTCCATAAGTGTTGGAGCGATCCACATTGATCGTCGTGTTCTTTGGTGCTGTAACGGCCACATCTTCCAGAGGCGTTCGGGCCTGGCTTTCAATAAGCGGCAGGACAACCACAGATTCGTCCTGGGTACGAAGAACTTTGTCAGACATTTTCGTACCGGCACGCAGGATGATTCTGTCCGGCTTGATGGTCTTGCTGTCAAAATAACAGATCATGTTAAGTTTGTCCGGCCATGAGGTTATCTCAAGGCGGCAGTTGGCATCGAGTTTATTGCCTTGGCGGTCTTTCATGATCAGGCCGTTGATGCTGACGTGCTGAAAGAACCTTCCGTATTCAACAAACCTTACAGGAAATACTTTGTGGTCAGTGGGCTGCTGCCGGCCAACACACCTGTAGGCCCTGCCGTTTGCATGGACTTCAATGGACAGCTTTGATTGGGGCAAAGAAAAGACCGCCCTGTCCACCTCGGTGATGGTCGCCTCGTACGGAACCGATGCTTTGAGCATGCCCATGAACATTTTGTTAAGATTAATTGTGTCGATAGCCAGCCCGTATCCGCCCGTGTGGAGGCAGAGCACCTGCTTCTTACCGGGATAGTCTTCGGGTATGTTATCGGCGGGCAGGGCACGGTAATCATAATAATATGGATTGCCGTGTGCCCACCAGAGACATCCGTAATCCTGGAGAGACACAGCATAGCCGCCGTAAGACGGCATGGCCAGGACGCTTAGAAATCCCAGCGAAAACATAGCCGGTAAAATGCTTTTCATATTCCGCCCTGCCGCTATATATCAGAAAGTTAGTCTATGAATGTGAAGTGTATGGCATTGAGGCTGGCTTCGGCCAGGTCGCCTTCGAGACATGAGACACTTACATTGTATTTTCCGGGTTTTGGGAAGTTAATCCATCCGATTGGAAATTTCTGGTAGTTGTGCGATGAGTTCTGCTGGTTTTGAATGTGCTCACCGCCCTCAATATCGACTCCCCATACGATCCTGCCCGTTCCGTTATAAGTCAAATCCACATTGTAATAGCCCGACTCGAGTACATCGACTTGCCATGAAGCTTTGCCTCCTTCTTCCCACTTCCAGACCCGTACGATATGTTTCCATTCACCGAACTTTTCCATCCATTTCTTTGTCTCCTGCTTGGCGCCCGTCACTTCAGCGAACTGCGCAAGTATTGTTGTTTCAACTGCAGGATCTATCCCCCAACAGGGATCAACTTCAGGCTGCCCGACAAGCTCCACCTGGACTACGGGGACCATCTTCTCTGAAATGCTCGGCGGCAGCTGTATCTTCGTCCAGTTGCCCTGCGTCTGAACTTTGAGCCTGGTTTTCTTTTTCACCTCCAACAGATATGCAGACTTAACCTTTGTCTTAAGTCCAGGCAGGTGCAGTTGGCCATTTTTCGGCATGTCAAAAACACTGAGGAAAAGAGAATTGTCTTTTACTGTAACGTCGCCCCATGGCAAGGCATGCTTCCAGAGCGATGCATCTGTCCCGTAAACAACCTGCGGGTAACGCTTGATCCACTGGCCTGCTTTCCTCAGCGTACGCGATGCCAGTTCCGGAACCGTTCCGTCACCCTTCGGCCCGATATTGAGCATGTATGTGCCGCCGCGGGCCACGCAGGAGACCAGGCGATGAACGATCTCTTTCGGCGTTTTCCAGTAATTGTCATACCAGGCGTATGCCCATGAATCATTCGTCGTATCGACTGTTTCCCAGATGCCTTCGACGTTGGCGTGAGGAACCTCCATATCGCCAAGTGTCACATAGTCACCCAGCCCATAGCCGGCTCGACCTGAAACAAGCGCCTTCGGCTGGTTCTTTCTGACTATCCCAACGAGTTCTTTAACATACTCCTCCGGTATACGGCCCGGAGTATCGAACCAGACAATGGCAATCGGGCCGTACTGGCTGGTGATTTCCTCTACCTGAGGACGGCACTTGTTCTCGTAATAGTATTTGAAATCCACTGACCGGCCATCAGCGGTCTGCTTTGGCCCGTTACCGCCGCCCGGAAACGTCCAGTCCTGATTGTGAGAATAGTAGAATCCCAAACCGAGTCCATACTTCTTACATGACTTTGCCAACTCCTTCATCGGATCATGACCAAATGGGGTAGCATCAACAATATTGAGCTTGTTCACCTTCGAATGATACATTGCGAAACCATCATGGTGCTTGGCGGTAATGACGATGTACTTCATCCCGGCATCTTTGGCAAGTTTTGCGATTTCGTCAGCGTCGAACTTCACCGGATTGAACTCTTTGGCCAGAGCCTTGTATTCATCGACAGGAATACCGGCCATGTTCCTGTTCATTATCCACTCGCCGATACCGTAATAACTCTTGCCCTTATACAGGTTCCCGATATGAGAATAAAGGCCCCAATGGATAAACATGGCGTAATTGCCTTCCTCGAAAAGCTGCCCGCGTTCGGCATCGGCCGCGTCGAGCTTCAGCACCTGCTCGCCCCACATCTTATCGGTGTTTTGAGAAAACACAAAATCTTCCACCCCCAATATCATTACCGCTATCAGTATGATTTTTGTCCTATTCATTTTTATCATCCTTTCTTCCGCAACTTCGAAAAACAATCGGACGCCGGTTCTGTGGGCAGGGACATCTTCCAGGTCAGCACCTTCTTCGTCAAGTTCTTCACAACGTCAGGATTTACTTCCGCCACATTATTTGTCTCCGCCCAGTCGGTTTCGATGTCATACAGCTCGGTACGCTTGAGTTCCTGGTTGACCATCAATCTCCATTTGCCGCTGCGAATGCCCAGATGAGGCCACAGATAAGGCGGCCCATGGCCACCGCGCCATTCCCAGTAAATGGGCCGAGTACGCTTAAATGGCTGCCCTTTGAGTGCTCCTGCGATGCTCTCGCCGTCCAGCTTGAGACCGTCAGGCAATGGTTGTCGTGCCAGTTCGAGGAATGTAGGCAAGATGTCCACAGCGGTAAGAACTGAAGTTCGATCCACCCTGCCTTCCGGGATGACCCCTGGCCAGCGGGCAATGAAAGGAACGCGAACGCCACCGGCAAAGAGTGAGCGTTTCTGACCTTTGAGCCCGGCCGTCTGCCCGACCGAGTAGTACGTACCAAGGCCCGGTCCGGTGGAGTTGTCATCCTGGGTGGTGCGCTTGCCGGTCCATTCCGGCCCGTTGTCGGTTGAGAAGATTACCAATGTGTTTTCATCGAGCCCAAGCTTCTTTAAGGTACTCAGAATGGACCCGACACCGGCATCGCCTTCAGCAACGACAGCCGCATAGACTTGCTTTTGTTCATCGAGATGTTGGAATTGTTTCAGGTACTTTTCCAGCGGATAGTGCGGCGTATGAGTCTCATGCAGCCACACGTTGATGAAGAAAGGCTGGTTCTTGTGGCGATGGATGAAATCAACGGTTCGGGGGCAGGTCTCGGCAGTCTTGATTTGCACGCCGGGAACATTGAAAGCGCCATATTCATCGTATCCGTATTCGGTTGGCAGCGGCGCATCCGGAATGTGGCGGTTCGTGAGATGCCACTTGCCAAAGTGCCCGGTGACGTAGCCCGCTTTTTTGAGAAGCCTGGAAAGCAGTGGCAGCTTAGGATCAAGCCAGTCCGGCATACCAGCCTTCATGTGGTGTTCCACTGAGGCAAAATGCTGATGAATACAATGCCGAGCGGGAAACTGTCCTGTCATCACCGCCGTCCGGCTGGGTGAACAGACTGGGTTGTTAACGGTGAACTGTTGAAAGTCGATGCCTTCCTTTGCCATCCGGTCGAGGTTGGGTGTCTTGCAGAACGTGCTTCCGTGTATACCAAGATCCCCATAGCCCCAGTCATCGGCAAAGATGAAGATGATGTTGGGCTTTGATTTTCTCATCGCATTCCCGGGGCCTCGGGCTGCCGGCAACCGGCCACTGACAACGGACGCTGCTCCTGCAGCTAAACCTGCTCTCAGGAAATCTCTTCTGTCTATCATTTCATTGCTCCTTGCGTAATTCCTGCACTCGTGTACGTTTATAGGCCCGCGTTCTATGTCTTGCGGCATTTTCAAAGGCGACCATCATATATCGAATTGTACCGCCTGGGGCTCTCATATGCAAGTGATGACTGATCCAGCCAGGCAACGGCCGGGCAAGCTGCACCCTGCGTTCTGAGTGGAATAATGTTGCTCTGCGGCGGCAGTGTGGTTAGTATTTGCGGGATGAAAAGTAAAACAGTCAAAGAAGTTTCGGCGCTGCCTACGCGAATCGTGGAATTTCCCGATCTGGGCGCTGTTTTGTTGGCGAAGTCCAGGAAGGCCCGGCGGCTTTCGATGACTGTTCGGCCGGACAGGGGCATTAGGGTTGCTGTGCCTTACAGGACGTCGTTTAAGGAGGGGATGGCGTTTCTGGAGTCGAATATTGGCTGGGCGAGGAAGAATCTGGATCGTGTCAGGCGGATCGAACGGCAGCACAAGACGACATTGAGCAATCTGGCGCCGATCAGCCGGGGCGCGGCCAGGGGAGTGCTGGTGAAGCGGTTGGATGAGCTGGCGCGGGAGCATGGGTTTGCTTACAACAGGGTCTTTATCCGGAACCAGAAGACGCGGTGGGGGAGCTGTTCGGAGAACGACAATATCAATCTCAATGTCAACCTTGTGCGGTTAAGGCCGGGGCTGATGGATTATGTGATACTGCATGAGTTGGTGCATACGCAAACGAAGAACCACGGCAGGCGATTCTGGTCGCAATTGGATGAACTTGTGGGCGATGCGAAGGCGCTGGACAGGGAGTTGAAGAAACATGTGCTGGGGTAGGACCGTATTTTTGTGGAAAGGGTTAGCTGATGAGAGTCATTGTTATCTTGTTGTCAATAGTTGCGGGTATTTGTCTGGGAGGATGCCAAAAAAGCTTTAATATGGACGAAGAAAAAATCACAGAGCAGATATTTAACGTCTACCCCATCGGGCGAGTTGTCAGGGAAGGCGGCAAGACGATGATCGTGATCGATAAGGAATATCAGCCGGGA
Source organism: Planctomycetota bacterium (assembly GCA_021160785.1). GTDB lineage: Bacteria > Planctomycetota > Phycisphaerae > Sedimentisphaerales > Anaerohalosphaeraceae > B28-G16. The sequence goes on from JAGHBX010000405.1 coordinate 9,441, forward strand.
CTCCTTGGATTAGACAAGCACAAACATGTTCACGTCGTTTACTGGTTCGACAGAAACGATACGCCCGCCAAACGCGCAATTTTGCAGGTCCATCCTCGCGGCGACAATAATAATCCGCTGACCGGTGTTTTTGCGACGCACTCGCCGTTTCGTCCGAACCTGATCGCTATCAGCCGATGCGAAGTCCTCTCCGTCAAGGACAACATAATCGAAATAAAGGACATTGACGCTTTCGACAACACGCCGGTCATTGACCTGAAGGGCGATTTTTTCTACTATTACAGGCCAAACGACAAATGAGGCGTGGTGCATGAGTAAGGTTGCAAAAGTTCGATACAGAGACTACCGGGGCAGCGTTGGGCGAGTGCTGGATCTGATCGGCGCAGGCGAGAGGCTGCCGGATGAGGGAGTTGTTATTATCAAGCCGAACCTGATCAATGCCGACGGGCCGCCGGTTACTACGCCGGTTGAGGCGGCTGAGGCGGTTTATCTTTACTGCAAAGAGCATTGTTCCGCTGAGATTGTAATTGGCGAAGGGTGCGGCAGTGGTCGGACGGAGGATACGTATCGGGCCAACGGGTATACGAAGCTGGCGAAAGAATATGGCATCAGGCTGATCGATTTTAATACGGCAGAGGCGACGCTTGTGCGGGATGAACGGGCGTTTGTCTTGAGTGAGTTTTATATTCCTGAGATTGTTCGGGATGCGTTTGTCGTGTCGGTTCCGGTGCTGAAGGACCACAGCTTTACGCAGACAACGATTGCAATGAAGAATATGTTCGGTATTGCGCCGGAGCGGTATTATGCCGGAGGCTGGAATAAATCGAAGCTGCACAGCCCGTCGACGCACAAGTCGGTTGTGGATATCTGCCTCTACAAGAAACCGGACCTGTGCGTGGTCGATGCGGTGGTGGCGCTTGAGGGGATGCACCTTAGCGGAACGGCCAGGAGGTTCGATACGATCCTTGCGTCGTTCGACCCGGTGGCGATTGACGCCGTCGGCAGCGAGATGCTCGGCCATGTCGCGGGGCGAATTGAATACCTGCAACTCGCAAACGGCCTTATCGGGAGCATGGAAGGCATCGAAGTTGTAACCGGATGACCTGCATATTATCTAATTCATGCTTAAACCAGGTTGAGTTACGAGGGGATGCCGGTTAAAATGGCACTCCGGGTTCTCGTCGTGTGAGGTTTAGGGGTTGTCTGACTCCGGTGGCATGATTCCAGAACTTGATGCAAAGAACTCTCTCGGGGTCATAACCGGTATGTCGGTGTTCTTGTAGTGGCTTAGATTACGGGAGATGATGCAATCGGCGCTGATTCGTGTGGCACTGAAATACTGGATGGCGTCCTCAAAGTCGGCAAAGTCGGAATCGACGGCCTGATTTAGAATCTTCTCATCGAGCGCCACGACACTGAAGATATCGCGAAGCAGAACCAGCGTTTTCCTTACTGAATCAGCCGAGTACCGCTTTCTCCCAATGTAAAAGATGTTGTTAAAACTGATAGCCGAAATGTACCCTTCAACCTCTGCCTTCTCCGCCAGAGTCCATATCGCAGCGCTGTCGGCATAATGGAGCTGTCTGTTGTCCAGAACATCAAGCAGCACATTCGTGTCAATAAACAGTTTCACCTGCCAAGTCCGTATTTCTCGGACAATGCATCCGTAAGAACTTCCTTGTAATCTTTCCCACCTAAAGCAATCGAACCCGTGGCTTTCCTGGTAAGTGGTCCGGTTCTGGGCGTTTTGCTCTTGCGGGCGGTCAGGGCCTGGATAAATCGCACAAACATTGCCGAGACGGATGTATCGCTCTCGACCGCCAGTTTCTTGGCCCGATCAATCGTCTGTTTGTCCATGCTCAAAGTCAATTTCGCCATAAACCACAACCCCTACACGTATCACTATCATAATATTATACGTATCGGCTCAACTCTTGTCAAGCCTTAACCGGTACATACAGCAATTCCGCAACTACATGTTGCTAATTGCGTTTTTTTTGTGTTACTGGTTTGTATCCTTGGATTTATGGTGATTTTACGGCTCAGAGGTAGCCTGTGGCACTTTCGCAGGGGTAATTTGAGGCTGTTTTGCTGACTCAGGGCACAAGGATAGCATGTTCGCCACTTTTGGACAGGCGAACCGGCTGACAATGTCATCATTCTTAACAATTAACCGGCGGGCCTCAGTCAGGGCGGGTCGGTTCCGGGGTGCATAGTGATGCCTTTACCGA